>NZ_JBYSZP010000011.1:0-246434 GCF_058787295.1 Pseudomonas sp. FW305-3-2-15-E-TSA4
GTCGGGGTAAGGGGATTCGAACTCCTGACATCCTGCTCCCAAAGCAGGCGCGCTACCGGACTGCGCTATACCCCGGTTTGAAATTGGCTCCGTGACCAGGACTCGAACCTGGGACCCAATGATTAACAGTCATTTGCTCTACCGACTGAGCTATCACGGAACTACATATTTCAATTTACAACGGTGAAACTTACAGCTCTTAGACTTCCGTTCGCATCGCTGCGTTCGTGTGTCTGAGGCGCGCTATTCTACAACCTAGAACACCTCTGTCAACCCCCTAAATCGCTTTCAAGTTAATGATTTGCAACTTATTTCAGATTTCAGCTCAGTGAGCTGAGATGCTGCGGGTGACTGACTGCGGGGCGCACTTTACAAGCCTTTTCCTTAGACTTCAACAGCCTAACGAAAAAAAGGCCTCGCAAAGCGAGGCCTTCCTTATTTCATTGGCGTTGCCGCTCAGTCGAAAACGATTTCGTCGTTCACGACCTTGCCGGTTGCTGTATCGCCCGGCAGGAAATGCCCCGACAGGATCAACTGCGCCAACGGGTTTTCGATCCAGCGCTGGATCGCACGCTTGAGAGGACGCGCGCCATAAACCGGGTCGTAACCCACGGCAATCAGCTTGTCCATCGCTTCCGGGCTCAGTTCCAGCTTCAGCTCGCGCTCGGCCAGACGACTGCGCAGACGGCCCAACTGGATCTCGGTAATCCCCGCGATCTGATCCCGCGCCAAAGGCTCGAAGATCACTACTTCGTCGACCCGGTTGATGAACTCGGGACGGAAGTGCGACGTCAGCGCGTCCATCACCGCTGCACGCTGGGCCTCACGATCACCGACCAGTTCCTGGATCTGCGACGAACCGAGGTTCGAGGTCATGACGATCACGGTATTGCGGAAATCCACCGTGCGTCCGTGGCTGTCGGTCAGCCGTCCATCCTCAAGCACTTGCAGCAGGATGTTGAATACATCCGGATGCGCCTTCTCGACCTCGTCCAGCAGGATCACCGAGTAAGGCTTGCGGCGCACCGCTTCGGTCAGGTAACCGCCCTCCTCGTAACCCACGTAGCCTGGTGGCGCCCCGATCAGCCGCGCCACGGAATGTTTCTCCATGAACTCGGACATGTCGATCCGCACCATTGCCTCTTCGGTATCAAAGAGGAATTCGGCCAGCGCCTTGCACAGCTCGGTTTTACCGACACCGGTCGGGCCGAGGAACATGAACGAGCCGCTCGGACGATTCGGATCCGCCAGTCCGGCACGCGAGCGCCGTACCGCGTTGGCGACCGCGACCACCGCCTCGTCCTGACCAATCACACGCTGATGCAACAGGCTTTCCATCTTCATCAGCTTGTCGCGCTCGCCTTCGAGCATTTTCGACACCGGAATACCGGTCCACTTCGAAACGACTTCGGCGATTTCCTCTTCGGTCACCTTGCTGCGCAGCAGCTGGTTTTCGCTCTTGCCGTGCTGATCGACCATTTGCAGGCTGCGTTCCAGATCCGGGATCACCCCGTACTGCAATTCGGCCATGCGGTTGAGGTCGCCTTTACGGCGCGCCGCTTCCAGCTCCTGACGCGACTGCTCGATCTTCTGCTGAATCTGCGCCGAACCCTGCACCTCGGCTTTTTCCGAGTTCCAGATTTCTTCCAGATCCGAATATTCACGCTCGAGGCGGACGATTTCTTCCTGGAGTTTTTCCAGGCGTTTCATCGCCGCTTCATCGCTTTCTTTCTTCAGGGCCTGAGATTCAACCTTGAGCTGAATCAGGCGACGCTCCAGACGATCCAGCACTTCCGGCTTGGAGTCGATCTCCATGCGAATACGGCTGGCGGCCTCGTCAATCAGGTCGATGGCCTTGTCCGGCAACTGCCGGTCAGTGATGTAACGATGGCTGAGCTTGGCCGCGGCGATGATCGCGCCGTCGGTGATCGCCACTTTATGGTGAACCTCATAACGCTCCTTGAGGCCACGCAGAATGGCGATGGTGTCTTCTTCGCTCGGCTCGTCCACCAGCACTTTCTGGAAACGCCGTTCGAGGGCCGCATCCTTCTCTATATATTGGCGGTACTCGTTGAGCGTGGTAGCGCCGACGCAGTGCAGCTCACCGCGCGCCAGTGCCGGTTTGAGCATGTTGCCGGCATCCATCGAGCCTTCGCCCTTACCCGCGCCGACCATGGTGTGCAGCTCGTCGATGAACAGAATGATCTGCCCTTCCTGCTTCGACAGTTCGTTGAGCAGCGCTTTCAGGCGTTCCTCGAACTCACCGCGATACTTGGCACCGGCAATCAGCGCGCCCATGTCCAGCGACAGCAGACGTTTGCCCTTGAGGCCGTCCGGCACTTCGCCGTTGATGATGCGCTGGGCCAGACCTTCGGCAATCGCGGTTTTACCCACGCCAGGTTCACCGATCAGCACCGGGTTGTTCTTGGTGCGACGCTGCAGAACCTGAATAGTGCGGCGAATTTCGTCGTCACGGCCGATCACCGGATCGAGCTTGCCGTCTTCGGCGCGCTTGGTCAGGTCGACGGTGTATTTGTCCAGCGCCTGACGCGACTCTTCGTGGTTGGCGTCATTCACCGCCTCACCACCGCGCAGGTTGTTGATCGCGTTTTCCAGGGCTTTCTTGCTCACGCCCTGGCCGAGCAGCAATTTGCCGAGCTTGCTGTTCTCGTCCATCGCGGCGAGCAGCACCAGCTCGCTGGAAATGAACTGGTCGCCCTTCTGCTGGGCCAGACGATCAGCCTGATTGAGCAGGCGCGCCAGATCCTGCGACATGTTGACGTCGCCGGTCGGGTTCTGGATTTTCGGTAATTGGTCGAGCTCTTTGGTCAGCTCTTTGCGCAAGCTGTTGACGTCGAAGCCGACTTGCATCAACAGGGGTTTGATCGAACCACCCTGCTGTTCAAGCATGGCTTGCATCAAATGCGCCGGCTCGATGGCCGGATGATCGTGGCCAACGGCCAGGGATTGGGCGTCGGACAACGCCAACTGTAATTTGCTGGTTAAACGGTCTATACGCATGGGTCACCTTCCTTTTGAGCAGGCCGGACCTAAAAACCATCCTGAATAAAGAAACCTGCCAGATACCACTGTAGATGCGGTCGATTCTGGGAGATTCAAGCGTCAGCGAGTTGATTCAGGTCAGGCAAGTCTAGCGGGTGAGCCAGACAAGGGAGGCGAAACGGCCAGTGCGCGACGCACGGCGGTAAGAAAAGAAGCGCGGGTCGGTCACGGTGCAGAAACCGCCACCATAAACCGCAGTGACACCGCGTTCAGCCAGACGCAGGCGCGCCAATAGATAGATATCAGCCATGAACTTGCCAGCATTGTGACTGGGCACGAAGGCTGCTGCCGCTGCCGGCAGTTGCTTGACGAAGACTTCGCGGACTTCCGGGCCGACTTCAAAGGCCTTCGGGCCAATGGCCGGACCGAGCCAGACCAGTACGTCCGCCGCAGCGGTGTCGAGATGGTCGAGGGTGGCTTCCAGTACGCCCGCCGCCAAACCGCGCCAACCAGCGTGAGCCGCCGCGACGCGAGTACCGGCACGGTTGCAGAACAACGCCGGCAGGCAATCTGCGGTCATCGCCGTGCAGGCAATCCCGGGAGTCGCCGTCCAACTGGCATCGGCGGTGGCAACCACGCCCGGATCAGCATGAGCCACGGCAGTCCCGTGTACTTGCTGCAACCAGGCAGGCTTTATCGAGAAGTGTTCGGTCAGACGCCGACGATTCTCGGCGACTGCTTCCGGGCGATCATCGACATGATCGCCCAGATTGAGGCTGTCGAACGGCGCCTCGCTGACACCGCCCTCGCGGGTGGTGACACAGGCGCTGACGCTGGCCGGCGCAGGCCAGTCCGGCGTCAGCCAGTTCATCCGACGAATGCCTCGCGATCCTGCTTGAGCAGGGTCAG
The DNA here is from genome assembly GCF_058787295.1 of Pseudomonas sp. FW305-3-2-15-E-TSA4. Taxonomy (NCBI): domain Bacteria; kingdom Pseudomonadati; phylum Pseudomonadota; class Gammaproteobacteria; order Pseudomonadales; family Pseudomonadaceae; genus Pseudomonas; species Pseudomonas sp. FW305-3-2-15-E-TSA4. The sequence continues at coordinate 3,913 of NZ_JBYSZP010000011.1, forward strand.
CAGCCAGACGAAGTCTTCCGGCAGCGGCGATTCCCAGCTCATGCGCTCACCGGTGGTCGGATGATCCAGCTCAAGGAAGCGCGCGTGCAGGGCCTGACGCGGGAAGTGCTTGAGCGACTCGACCATGGTCGGGTTCGCGGCAGGCGGAATGCGGAAACGACCGCCGTACGCCGGGTCGCCGACCAACGGGAAGTTGATGTGCGACATGTGCACGCGAATCTGGTGGGTGCGGCCGGTTTCCAGTTTGACCCGCACATGCGTGTGGGACCGGAAACGCTCCAGCACGCGGTAATGACTGACGGCCGGCTTGCCGCCTTCCATCACTGCCATGCGCTGGCGCTGCTGACCATGACGGCCGATCGGGGCGTTGATCTTGCCCCCGGCGGTCACGACACCGATAACGATGCACTCGTAGATCCGGCTGACACTGCGGCTTTGCAACTGGGCAACGAGCTTGGTCTGCGCCTGAATGGTCTTGGCCACCACCATCAGACCGGTGGTGTCCTTGTCCAGGCGGTGCACGATACCGGCGCGCGGGACATTGATGATGTCCGGCACGTGGTGCAGCAAGGCATTGAGCAAGGTGCCATCAGCGTGGCCGGCAGCCGGGTGCACCACCAGGCCCGCAGGCTTGTTGATCACCAGGATGTCGTCGTCTTCATAAACGATGTCGAGCTCGATGTCCTGGGCGATCCACTCGCCCTGGGCTTCCTGCTCGGCAGTCAGCTCAAGAATGGCACCGCCATGCACGATGTCGCGCGGGCGGATGACCGCCCCGTCCACAGTCAGGCGACCTTCTTTGATCCAGGCGGAAAGGCGCGAGCGTGAGTGCTCAGCGAAGAGTTGGGCGGCGACTTGATCGAGGCGTTGGCCGCCCAAATCGGACGGCACCTCTGCGCGAAGTTCAATTTTATCGGACATGCTCTGACTGGCGTCGGCACAGCCTTTGGTTTCGGCTGCGCGCTTGTGGTTAAATACGGCGTCTTTTGCCCCGAGGCTTTTCAACGGGGCGCTCATCATAACAGGACGGCCCCGCCCAAGACAGCGGCCGTCATAGGGACGCAAGCCGCCATGCAAGTGAAACACCTGCTGCTGATCGCCATCCTCGCATTGACCGCTGCTTGCTCATCGAAGGAAGTCGTAGACGAAAACCTCAGCGAAGCCGAGCTGTATCAGCAGGCTCAGACTGACCTGGACAACAACAGCTACACCAGCGCCACAGCCAAGCTGAAGGCCCTGGAGTCGCGTTATCCGTTCGGTCGCTACGCCGATCAGGCACAGCTGGAGTTGATCTACGCCAACTACAAGAACGCCGAGCCGGAAGCTGCAAAGTCCGCCGCCGAGCGTTTCATTCGTTTGCATCCGCAGCATCCGAACGTGGATTACGCGTACTACTTGAAAGGTCTGACCTCTTTCGACCAGGACGTCGGCCTGCTGGCGCGCTTCCTGCCGCTGGACATGACCAAGCGTGACCCAGGCGCTGCCCGCGACTCGTACAACGAGTTCGCACAGCTGACCAGCCGCTACCCGAACAGCCGCTACGCGCCGGACGCCAAGCAGCGCATGATCTACCTGCGCAACCTGCTGGCGGCCTACGAAATCCACGTAGCCGACTACTACCTGACTCGTCAGGCCTACGTCGCCGCCGCCAACCGTGGCCGTTATGTAGTGGAAAACTTCCAGGAAACCCCATCGGTCGGCGACGGCCTGGCGGTGATGACCGAGGCTTACCAGCGTCTGCACCTGGACGATCTGGCCGCCACCAGCCTGGAAACCCTGAAGCTCAACTACCCGAACCACCCAAGCCTGCAGGACGGTCAGTTCGTGCCATCGGTCGCCGAAGCCGACAACCGTTCGTTCCTGAGCAAGGCGACGCTGGGCCTGATCGAATCGCGTCCACCGCTGCCGCCGGGAGAAACCCGCGCCAACCAGGACGTGCAGAAGCAGTTCCAGGACGCGAAAGACGCAATCCCGAACGAGCTCAAGCCTAAAGACGAAAACGGTGACGTGATCGAGGAAGAACATCACGAGGCTGAAGGCAACAACGATGACCGTTCGTGGTTCAGCTACATGACCTTCGGCGTGTTCGACTGATCACACCGGACGTTACAAAAAAGGGAGATCTGCGGATCTCCCTTTTTCATGGCTGCGCATTAATAGTCTGTGCGCTTGCCGGCGCCTTGGCTAAACTGCCGAATCATTAGCCGAAAAGCCGCCCATCATGCTTCGTTTACTGTTCTGGATTGTCCTGATTTTCGCTGCGGTATGGCTGTGGCGCAAATTCAAGGCGCCCGCCGCTTCCGCCCAGTCGCCCCGCGAGCATGACGCCGCGCCGATGGTGCGCTGCGCCCATTGCGGCGTGCACCTGCCGCGCGACCGCGCGCTGAACCTTCAACAACAGTGGTATTGCAGCCAGGCTCACCTTGAGCAAGGCCCGGGCACCAGTGATCGCTGAGGCCGCCAACGCCGACAGTAAACAGGCGCAGCGCCTGCTGCGCCTTTATCACCTCTACCGTTTAAGCGTCGGCATCACCCTGGTGTTGCTGATCTCCAGCAACATGGACAACCGCCTGCTGACGTCGGCCGACGACGATCTGCTGCGCAGCGGCAGTTGGTTGTATCTGGTGCTGAACATTCTGCTGGTGGTGTTCCTGGAGAACACCCGCCGCCCGGCGCAGTTGTTCACCCTGGCCTTGGTCGATGTGCTGTTGCTGTGCGGCCTGTTCTACGCGGCGGGCGGCGTGGCCAGCGCCATCGGCAACCTGTTGATTGTCTCGGTGGCGATCGCCAACACCCTGCTGCGCCGGCGCATCGGCCTGCTGATTGCCGCCATCGGCGCACTCGGCATTGTCGGCTCCAGCTTTCTGCTGGGCTTCAGTCACCCCCTGAGCGCCAATGACTATCTGCAAGCCGGGACCCTCGGCGCTTTGTGTTTTGCCGCATCGTTGCTGGTCCAGGGCCTGATCCGGCGTCTGGAAGTCAGCGAAAATCTCGCCGAACAGCGTGCCAGCGAAGTCACCAGTCTTGAAGCCCTCAACGCCCTGATTCTGCAACGCATGCGCACCGGCATCCTGGTGCTCGACGAACAGCGCCGGGTACAGCTGGCCAATCACAGCGCGAAAAATCTGTTGGCCCAGTCGCATCTTGAAGGGCATTTGATCAGCGACTACTCGCCGGCATTGGTCGAGCGTCTGCAGCTGTGGCTGAGCAACCCGACCCTGCGCCCGCAGAGCCTGAAGATCCCCGGCAACGGCCTGGAACTGCAACCCAGCTTCATCGCCCTCGACCAGAGTCCCAACCAGCAAACCCTGGTGTTCCTCGAAGATCTGGCGCAAATCGCTCAGCAAGCCCAGCAGCTCAAACTCGCCGCACTGGGGCGTCTGACTGCCGGCATCTCCCATGAAATCCGCAATCCACTGGGCGCCATCAGTCATGCCGCGCAGCTATTGGCGGAGTCCGAGGAACTCGATAGCGCCGATCGGCGTCTGACGCAGATCATTCAAGACCACTCCCAGCGCATGAACCGAGTCATCGAAAACGTCCTACAACTGTCGCGCCGCCAGCAAAGCGCTCCGCAACGGCTGGATCTCAAACCGTGGCTGGAACACTTTGTTGCCGAGAGCCGCGAGCAGGCGAGCGAGCGCCAGTCGATTCATTTGCGGATCAATTCCGGGGACTTCATCACGTTGATGGATCCCGACCAGCTCACGCAGATTCTCGACAATCTGTTACGCAACGGCTGGCGGCACAGCGCCCTGCTGCACCAGCAGGCCGAAGTCTGGCTGGCGCTGTTCGTCGACCCCGACAGCCAGCTGGCGGTGCTCGAAGTGCAGGACAACGGCCCCGGTGTCCCGTCCGATCAGCAGGCGCATCTGTTCGAGCCGTTCTTCACCACCAGCAGCCAGGGCACCGGCCTTGGGCTTTATCTGTCCCGTGAGCTGTGCGAAAGCAACCAGGCGCGCCTAGACTTCAAACCACGCCAAGGCGGCGGCTGCTTTCGCATCACCTTTGCTCACGGACGGAAACAAAGTTGAACACGAGCCCACGGCAAAAAATCCTCATCGTCGACGACGAACCGGATATCCGCGAACTCCTGGAAATCACCCTGGGACGGATGAAACTCGACACCTTCAGTGCTCGCAACCTCGGCGAAGCCCAGGCACTGTTGCAGCGCAATGCGTTCGACCTGTGCCTGACCGACATGCGCCTGCCCGACGGCACGGGGCTGGACCTGGTGCAGCACATCCAGCAACGTCATCCACAACTGCCGGTGGCGATGATCACCGCCTATGGCAGCCTGGAAACCGCGATCAATGCACTGAAGGCCGGAGCCTTCGACTTCCTCACCAAACCGGTTGATCTCACGCGCCTGCGCGAACTGGTCAGCACCGCGTTGCGCATGCCAGCGGCGGGTGGCGTCGCATCGTCGATAGATCGGCGCCTGCTCGGCGACTCGCAGCCCATGCGCGACCTTCGCAAACAGATCGACAAATTGGCGCGCAGTCAGGCCCCGGTCTACATCAGCGGCGAATCGGGCAGCGGCAAAGAACTGGTCGCGCGGCTGATCCACGAACAAGGGCCGCGCGCGCAACAGCCGTTTGTACCGGTCAATTGCGGGGCGATCCCTTCAGAGCTGATGGAGAGCGAATTTTTTGGCCATCGCAAAGGCAGCTTTACCGGCGCGGTGGACGACAAACCGGGGCTGTTTCAGGCCGCGCACGGCGGCACCCTGTTTCTCGATGAAGTGGCGGATCTGCCGCTGTCGATGCAAGTCAAGCTGCTGCGGGCGATTCAGGAAAAAGCCGTGCGCAGCGTCGGCGGCCAGCAGGAAACCGTGGTCGATGTGCGCATTCTGTGCGCCACACACAAAGACCTGGAAGCGGAAGTCGCCGCCGGACGCTTTCGCCAGGACCTGTATTACCGCTTGAATGTGATCGAACTGCGCGTGCCATCCCTGCGCGAACGGCGCGACGACATCGAAGTGCTGGCCACGCACATGCTCCAGCGTCTGGCCAGCAACAGTGGCCAGCCGGCAGCCCAATTGCACCCGCAAGCGCTTGAAGCACTGAAGCGTTATCGTTTTCCCGGAAATGTGCGAGAACTGGAGAATGTCCTCGAACGCGCGCACACGCTGTGCGAAAACCAGGTGATCGAGGCTGCGGATTTGCGCTTGAGCGAAGGCAATTGCGCAGTCGAGGACGGTATTGCCGACCTGACGCAAATCGACAACCTTGAGGATTATCTGGAGAACATCGAGCGCAAGCTGATCCTGCAGGCGCTGGAGGAAACGCGCTGGAATCGTACAGCGGCGGCGCAGCGTTTGAGTCTTTCGTTTCGGTCGATGCGTTATCGCCTGAAGAAACTCGGGCTGGATTGAGGGCCCCTTCGCGAGCAGGCTCGCTCCCACATTGGATTTTGTGATCGACAAAGATCAACTGTGGGAGCGAGCCTGCTCGCGAAAGCGATCTGCCAGGCTACAGAGAAATATCAGACTAAATGCGACCTTCAGGTGCATACGGCGCCGGATCGATAATCGGCGCCCGCCCCAGCATCATATCGGCAAACAACTGACACGACGCCGGCGCCAGCACCAGGCCATTGCGGTAATGCCCGCAGTTCAGCCACACCCCCTCAAACCCCGGCACCCGGCCGATATACGGGATTCCCTCAGGCGAGCCCGGGCGCAAACCGGCCCAGTGCCCCACCACTTCGGCCTCCGCCAGCGCCGGCAGCAGCTCGACGGCCGAAGCCTTGAGGCTCTGCAACGCGACATCGGTCGGCGTCTTGTCGTAGCCTTCGTGCTCCAGCGTACTGCCGATCAGAATGTGCCCGTCGCGACGCGGAATCGCATAACGCCCCTTGGCCAGCACCATGCTCGACAGGAAATCCGCTGCGCATTTGTAGAGAATCATCTGGCCCTTGACCGGCTCCACCGGCAGCGTCAGGTCCAGCGTCTTGAGCAGATCACCGCTCCATGCCCCGGCCGTCAGCACCACCTGATCGCCACTGATCACGCCTTTGGACGTCTCGACGCCAACCACCCGCTCGCCTTCGCGAACAAACCCGCTGACTTCGCATTGCTCGTGAATCGTCACGTTCGGCAGCGCCAGCAAAGCGGCTTTCAATGATTTGACCAGACGCGGGTTACGCACATTGGCCACATCGGCCATGTAGATCGCCCGGGAGAACCCGCCGCCCAACACCGGCACTGCGTCGTGCGCCGCCGAGATATCCACAGCCCGCAGCGGACGGTTTTCCCGCTCGGCCCAAGCCAGCGCCTCGGCTTCATCCTCCAGATCCAGCCAATACAGGCCGGTGGTGTGCACTTCGGGATCAACCCCGGTATCGGCAAACAGCCGCTCGCCCAGCTGTGGATAAAAATCCTGCGACCAATGCGCCAGCGCGGTGACTGCCGGGCTGTAGCGCCACGGGTACAGCGGTGAAACGATACCGCCGCCGGCCCAGGACGATTCCTGGCCGACGTTCGAGCGATCCAGCAGCACCACGCTGCGCACTTCGGAGGCGAGGTTGTAGGCGGTCAGCAGGCCAATCACCCCGCCACCGACAATCACCACTTGCTGTTGCCTGGTCATGTTTGATCCAACCGTAAAAAAGACAGTGGGCGCAAAAAGACGCCCTTAAGAAGGTACCTCAGCGGCCCCAGCAATCCTTGGTGGTCAGCCCGGTGGTAGCGTTGTTCATGCTTCTGACGCCGGTGTTGGACAGGGTGAAGTCCCCGCACTTGTCGGTGGCCATGGCAGTGCCAGCCTTGCGTGTGGCGGTCAGCAGGAAGGTCTGATCAGCGATCGTCGGGGTGATGGTGTAGAAATCATTGCCCGTGCTCAGACCAGTGATGCCGGTGTAGACGTTGTTTTTGGTATAGAAGCGTTCGAGGCTCTGCGCCTGCTCCGAGAGCAGCGACACCACTTCGGCGCGCCGGCCCTTTTTCAGGTATTCGGTGTAGCTCGGTGCGGCGATGGTGATGATGATCCCGATGATCGCAATCACGATCATGATTTCGATCAGGGTGAAACCTCGGTTGAATCTGCGCATGCCTCAAACTCTCACTTACTGTATTTGTCGCCACATGATACGACGGCTGCCGCCGCCGGATTTTTCCACCAGTGTGGTGACGGTGCCACTGGAATCGTTGACGATCTTGCGCGTCGCGCCATTGACGATGGCGTTCAGGGTGGGGATCCCGCCGGTGAACACCACGCCGCTGGAAATCGTGTCGTTGCTGTCGACCACGCCATCGGCGTTGGTGTCGAGCACCGCGTAGTTGAGCATCTTACCGCTGAACGCATCGAGTTCGACCAGTTTGCCGGTGCCGAAACTGGCACACGGGTCGGTGGTGTCGACACTGGCGGTGGTAAACACGATGCGTCCGAGCACCAGACTGGCCTGATTGATCACCCGCTCGCCGGTCAGCACGTTGTTGTACACCAATGGCAGGTACCAGCCCTTCTCCCCCGGATAGGTCGTGTCGTTCTGGCTGGTGGTGATGAACTGCCCGGTGCTGCCGGAGAACACTCCAGTCACTGCCTGCGCCTGCAGGCTGCTGACCGTCAGTTGCCCGGAACCGCCGTCGGCATCCCACACCGAATAAAATGCCTGCAGATCCTTGTTGGTCTTGTCGGCGGTCTCGTTGAATTTGCCGGTGCCGACGAAGATCTGTTTGCCCCCCAGCGAATTGTCCGCCAGCAGCGGCTGCGCGGTGATCGGTTGAGTCGCCCCGCCCGCCGTGGTGAACAGCGGCTTACCGGAAAACGCCACGCCCCAACTGTCGGTCGATGTCGCGCTCAGATCGAATTTCCACAATCGCCCTTTCAGGTCACCTCCGTAAGCGGCCTGCACCACGTTGGAAGAATTGACCTTGAGCTTCACCGACGACAGGCCATTGGTGGTTTCGGTGCTGTCGATCACGATCTTCTTGATCAACGATCCGTCACGCACATCCAGCACATACAACGCCGCCACCCCGGAGCTGCTGCCATAACCATTGGCAATGAACGCCGCCCAGCGACCATCGGCCAAGCGTGCCACTTCCGGCCGGGCATAGGCGTAACCCAGATCATTGAATGCGTTGGCGGTGTTAGCCGTGGCAGGTGCACTGACTTCCCACAGGGCATTGAGCACATTGCCCGCCGACGCGTCGAACAGTTGCAGCGCATAGAAAGTCTTGCCGCCAGCACCGGTACCGCCGATGGCCAGGGTTTTCCAGGCGCTGTTGATTTGCGCGTCATACACACCGACCTGACCGTCCACCAGAAACTTGTGGCTGACGCCATTGATGTAAGCCGGGTCGGCAATCAGCCGCAGCGACGGCAACACGCTGGACGGCATGTAGGCATAACGCCGGGTGCCGTTAGCCGAGTTGATCACGTTGACGAAACCGTCGTTGGCATTCACCACCAGATTCGAATTCATGTTCGCCGCTTTGGTGGTCAGGTACGTGGTGTAGGTGGTGTCACCCGAAAGGTCGGAGGCGGTTTTGTCGCTGGGCGAGGCCAGCACCAGCGGCGAGTTGATGATGTCGCCGAGCAATACGCTGCGCACTTTCAGCCCGGTCTTGTTGGTGCCCTTGCTCCACTCCACCAGATCGCTGCCGCTGATACCGGTGGGCAGGCTCTGGCTGAGCGTCGTCTGTTGGGCTGCGGAAAAGTTGCCATAGGCCAGGGTGACGGCGGCGTTACTGGAGGTGTTCCACGATTGATAGGTTGGAGCGGTCGCGCCCGGCACGATCGTGGTATCGGTGGTCCACAGGGCTGTCGAAGTATTCACCGCGCCGGCCGAGGTGAAGCCGAAAGACTTGATCGTCCCGCGCCAGTCCTTGGGATCGTAGCTGGTCTGGAAATAACTGGTGCCACTGGCCAGCGTGGTACCGCTGGTGACCCCGCTGCCGCCGGAACCGGCCTTGGAAGTGATGTCGCTCAACGCCGAGGACAGCGCGGTGTTGAGACCGGCGCTGTCGGTGGCTTGGTAATACCTGCCCTGCCCGTAAGCGGCGGCGTCCGACAGCATGTCGTTGTCGGCGGTAAAACCCACGGTGTAGGTGTTCATGTTCTGTTTGGGAAAATCCACGGCATTCCAGCTTTTGCCAGCGGCGTCAGTCCCCGTGGAACGCATGTCGATGTCGAAGGCGAATTTGGCAATGTCATCCAGATACAGCGTGTCACCCTCGTTATCGCCATTGAGGTTGTTGCCGTCATTGTTGATACCGTCCCAGTTCGGCAGGCGACTGCCACCCAACGGATCATTGGTGGGAAACGTGCGGTCGTAGGTCGGCAAACCGTCGGTGATCACCACGCCGTAGTTCTTTTGGCAGCGGTACTGAATCGGGCTGGTGTAGGTCGCCGGCGTACTGTTGTAGTAAGGCGCCATGCCACGCATGTAGCGGGTGATTTCGTAATAGGTTTCTGCCAGCGGCGTATTGGCCACGGCGCTCAAACCGTTGATCGAAGAAATCAGCGCGTTGTAGTTGGCGTCGGCCTGCGCCTGGGTCACGCTGCCGGAGACCGGGGACAGGTCGCTGATCGATCGCGCGATATATCCGCCATTGCCCGAATTGTTACTGGTGGCCGGATTGAAGGTCGACAGGCCCATGCGCAAGGTACGGTTGCTGGTGACCAGCGCGGTGGACACATTGCGCGCGACGTTGATCCGATAGTCGTTGGGAATTGCCCCGTTGGTGAAGTCGCGGGTGCCGTTGTTGATCGCCAGCCCGACAACGTAGGCGATGTAGTCCCCGGTGTAGCGGGTGTTGCCGCCACCCACCGGATCCGGCAGTTTCAGGCATAGCGGCGCGATACTGTTGTTGTAAAAGGCATAGGCCCCACTGGAACAACCCGAGGTCGGCAGGCTCGAGAGAAACACCGAATCACCAGTGATGGCAGTAGAACTCAGGCACAGTCCGAGCAACGCGTTGCACTGCCGGGCGGGTGTGCGATCAACGCCGGGGTCGAATCCTGCCGCATAAATAATGCTGTTCATACTGCCGGAATCATCGATCAGCAACATCACGTTGGGCGGCACCGCTGCAGCGCTCAACAGTGGCGAGTCGGACGGCGTGAACGCGTAGGCCGGTGCCGCCAGATACAAGCTCAGCAGCATGCCGGTCAATAACGTCCAGCAGCGCTTAATACTTCGCATAGACGCTCTCCACCACACTGCGCGAAGTACCGGCGATGCCGACTGCCGTAATTCGATACAGCGTCGCCGAAGTGTTGCTCGGCACGTTGACCGCCGTCAGGGTGGTGCCAATGTTCTGCACACCATAAAAGCCGTTACCGGCAGCGATCCACGTAACTCCGGAAGTCGAATTGAACCCCGCCGCGCTGACCACAGAAGACTCCGCCGGCGGCGCACATTGCGTGGTACTGGCACACACCGCCAGCGAATAACTGTCGAGTTGCACCGCACTCTCGCCGATGCGCAACGCCGCCTCGGCGGTCTGGAACGACTGATTGCGCAGGCTGACACTGCCGGCCATTTTCTCCTGCAGGTTGGCACTCTGCATCGAGGACAGCCCGATCAAGGTCAGCAGCAACAGAAACACCAGACTGACCAGCAACACCATGCCGCGCTGGGTTTGCCTCTGGTTGAACGTGATCCTCATCATTCCGGCCTCACTGCAAACGGTTGCGCAAAGCGGCAACCACGTTGAAGGTTTGATTGGCCACCCGGTTGTTCGGGTCGGTGAGGGTCAGGCTCAGGCGCACACTGCGGATGCGCGCCGGGTCACTGGGGTTGGCGCTGTAGGAGGACGCCGCGACGTCAGTGGCGGACGTCGCCAGACCGAACATGACGCTGAACGCACTGACATTGTTCACCAGCACCTGTTGGGTCGGGGTACCGCTGCCGGTGCCCATGAGAATCTGGTTGTTGCTGAAGCTGTAGATCAAGCGGCGGATCGGAAAAGCGATCTGCCCGCTCGCTGCCGCCCGCAACCCGGTATAGGCCGTGGCACTGTTGCGGCAATCGGAGACCACCGTCCAGGTCGGCGTGCCACCACTGCCGCCGACATCGGCGGTAACCAGAGTCAGCTTGAGGTTGCTGTTGTCCCAACTGATCGGGGTGACCTGCGCCGCGTTGAAATCCCCCGCCGAGCTCGCGTCAGTAATCGTGCCCAGACAGCCGAACATGCCGACCATGCGCAGTTCCTGAATCATCTTGCTCAGGACAAAACGTGCGTCTTCCTGCATCGCAGCGGCGGTGTTCTGGCTGACATAAGTGTTTTTAGCTGCAAGGAACGTCTGCACCACCCCCAGTACGATGATCAGCCCAAGCGCTAGCGCGATGAGCATTTCGATCAGGCCAAACCCCCGCTGATCATGCTTCATGGCGTGGCCACCGGATCGACCGTTGCACGGCTGGTCAGGACGAAACTGCGCGTGGTACCGGTGGCATTCGCGGCCCGTGAGTCATTCCAGTTGATGGTGATGGTGTACACCCGCTGATTGCGGGTGATCGTGCCGGTGGCGGTTGGCCCGCCGAAATTGACGATGTTGGTGGTAAAATCGTAGAGATCCTGATCGCGGGCGACACTGAGGTTGCCCGAGGTCGGCGGTGTCACCGTGTAATCGGCGGCGGCGTTGGCGCGGATGCGGTCCATCATGTCGTAGGCGATAAAGCTCGCCTGACTGGTCATCCGCGAACTGTCGGTGTACTTCAGCGCATTCACTTGAACAGCTGCCGCGCCCAATATCCCGACGGTCAGAATCAGCAACGCGACCAGCACCTCGATCAGCGACATGCCCTCCTGTGCCTGTGTGCTCCCTGCCCTCATCCGCAACTTCCACCCAATTGAATTCGTCCATTCAGACACACGTTCAGCGTCCTGCTTTGCGTGCCCAACACGTAACTGATGGCCACCGCCGTCGACGGCGCCGCCAGGCCACCCAGATTATTGAAATCCAGTGCGGTCACTCCTGAGGGTAGCGTCAGAGTCGCGCCGCTGCTCATCGCTGGAACAACCCGCAATACATTGGCCGGTGTGCCAGTACTGTCGTAGACCGACAATTCGCCGGTCCACACGCTGCCGCCGGCGCTCGGGCGCAAGCGCGTGGTCACGCCGCGATCAATCGCCTCCAGCCGGGCATAGTTGATGGCGCGCTGCAGGTCGCCCATTTCCGTGTCGGCCTTGCTGCTCTGGATCGAGCGGGTAAAACCCGGCACCGCCAGGGTGATGAGGATCACCATCACCGCTACCGCAGCCAACAACTCGGGCAGCGTGAAACCTTTTGTACGATGATCCATCGATGCCCTCCGTTGCCGTCGGCTATACCTGCTTCTACAAACTAGAACATTCAACCGGCCTGCGTCGGTTGATTTGCCCTGCCCGGCGAAAAGGATCGCGCCGGGCTTCATGCTCCACGGAGGGAGTTGTCATGCCGCAACAGGGTTTCAGCCTGATCGAATTGCTTATGGGACTGGCGATTGGCGCAATTGTTCTGGCGCTGGTCAGCCCGGCGTTCGCCACCTTCACCGAGTCGACCCATCGCGACCAGGCAGCGCGGTCACTGGTTGAGGGCATTCGCAACGCCCGCACCCTGGCCATCACGCGCAATCAGAGCGTGGTTATCCATGGCATCAATGGCGACTGGAGTCAGGGCTGGCGGATCATTCTGGATATCAGCGGCAAGGGGTCGCTGGACAGCAGCAATCCGCTGCTGGTGGAGCATACGAGTGACGGGCGGACACCGATTGTCGGTAATTGGGCGGTCAGTCGTTACGTGCGCTTCAGCAGTCTGGGACAACCGCTGATGCCCGGGCGGGCATTTCAGGCAGGGACATTACATATCTGTTCGGCACGCGAGCCGGTCAGCCAGCGCCAGGTGGTGCTGGCGGCAACCGGTCGGGTGCGCCTGACCAGCGCAAAGGCTGAGCAGGCGCTGTGCCTGAAGGCGAAGAGCGTCAGATCGAACGGACGCGCAGCTCTTTCGGCATCGAGAAGGTGATGTTCTCTTCGCGACCGGCCAGTTCATCGGCACCGGTCGCGCCCCAGGCTTGCAATTGCTGGATCACGCCGCGCACCAGCACTTCCGGTGCGGAGGCACCAGCGGTGATGCCAATGCGCTCGACACCCTCGAACCAGCTCTTCTGCAGGTCTTCGGCGCCGTCGATCAGGTAGGCCGGCGTGGCCATGCGTTCGGCCAGCTCACGCAGGCGGTTGGAGTTGGAGCTGTTCGGACTGCCCACCACCAACACCACGTCGCATTCGTCAGCCAGTTGCTTGACCGCGTCCTGACGGTTTTGCGTGGCGTAGCAGATGTCGTCCTTGCGCGGGCCACCGATGGCCGGGAAACGTGTGCGCAGGGCATCGATCACCCGACTGGTGTCGTCCATCGACAGGGTGGTCTGGGTCACGAACGCCAGTTTTTCCGGGTCACGCACTTGCAGTTCAGCGACGTCTTTCTCGTCTTCGACGAGGTAGATCGCGCCGCCATTGCTGGCGTCGTACTGGCCCATGGTGCCTTCGACTTCCGGGTGACCGGCGTGGCCGATCAGGATGCACTCACGGCCGTCGCGGCTGTATTTCGCGACTTCGATGTGCACCTTGGTCACCAGCGGGCAAGTGGCGTCGAATACCTTCAGGCCACGGCCGGCGGCTTCGCTGCGTACGGCTTGAGAAACGCCGTGAGCACTGAAGATTACGATGACGTCGTCCGGCACCTGATCCAGCTCCTCGACGAAGATCGCGCCACGGCTGCGCAGGTCTTCGACGACAAATTTGTTGTGCACCACTTCATGACGCACGTAGATCGGCGGCCCGAAGACTTCCAGGGCGCGGTTGACGATTTCGATCGCCCGGTCCACACCGGCGCAGAAGCCACGGGGGTTGGCGAGTTTGATTTGCATGCTGTGCCTCGTGTCTTGCGCGCAAGAAATAGCGAAAACGGTTGAAAACATTGTGGGAGCGAGCCTGTTGTGGCGAGGGGATTTATCCCCGATCGATTGCGAAGCAATCGTCAAAACAGTCAACGCTTTCCGGTTCTGAATCGCGGTGATCAGATTCGGGGGCGCTTCGCACCCGATCGGGGATAAATCCCCTCACCACAAAAGCCCGCTCCCACAGTGGTTTTGCAGTGTTACTCAGATCGCTTCGACGTTGATGATCTCGACGTCAAAGGTCAGCGTCTTGCCGGCCAGCGGGTGGTTGAAGTCGATGGTCACTTGCGCGTCATCGAACTCTTTCACCACACCCGGCAGCTCAGTATTGGCCGCATCATTGAAGATCACCAGCAAACCCGGCGACAACTCCATGTCGACGAACTGCGAACGCGGGATGATCTGTACGTTTTGCGGGTTCGGCTGGCCGAAAGCGTTTTCCGGCTCGACGGTCAGCGTACGCTTGTCGCCGGCCTTGAAGCCGAACAATGCTGCTTCGAATCCCGGCAGCAGGTTGCCGTCACCGACCTTGAAGGTCGCCGGGGCCTTGTCGAACGTGCTGTCGACCGTGTCGCCGTTCTCCAGGCGCAATGCAAAGTGCAAAGTGACTTCCGTGTTCTGGCCGATGCGTTGCTCAGCCAATACCTGTTCAGTCATGAACGGCTTCTCCGGTTTTCTTACTTTTGAACATGTCCAGTGCGAGCATCACCGCACCGACGGTGATGGCGCTGTCGGCAAAGTTGAACGCCGGGAAGTACCAGCGGTTCTGCCAGTGCACCAGAATGAAGTCGATCACATGGCCCAGGGCAATGCGGTCATACAGATTGCCCAGCGCACCGCCCAGCACCAGTGCCAGTGCGACAGCCAGCCAGGTATCGTTGCGGCCCAGACGCTTGAGCCAGACCACCAGCACCGCACTGACCACAATCGCGATCAGGGCGAACAGCCAGCGCTGCCAGCCGGAGCTGTCAGCCAGGAAGCTGAAGGCCGCGCCGGTGTTGTAGGCCAGGGTCCAGCTGAAGTAATCGGGAATGATCACGATCTGCTGGAACATTTCGAGCTTGCCTTCGAAGTAGAACTTGCTGGCCTGGTCGATGACCAGAACCAGCAAACTCAACCAGAGCCAGCTCAACCGTCCGAAACGGCCAACGGCTTTAGGCATAGTGACGAACCTCGCCGGCGCCGCTGATGTTGTCGACGCAACGGCCGCAGATTTCCGGATGCTCCGGGTTCACGCCGACGTCTTCGCGGCAATGCCAGCAACGCGCGCATTTCGGGAAGGCCGATTTGACGATCTTCAGTTTCAGGCCGCTGACTTCGGTGGCTACCGCGTCCGCAGGTGCCTGAACGAAAGGTGCCACGCTGGCAGTCGAAGTGATCAGGACAAAGCGCAGTTCGTTGCTCAGCTTGGCCAGGTCGGCGCTCAGCGCTTCTTCGGCGAACAGCGTCACTTCGGCTTGCAGGTTGCCACCGACGGCTTTGGCCGCACGCTGGATTTCCATTTCTTTGTTGACCGCCACCTTCACTTCCATGATGCGATCCCAGTACTCGCGACCCAGCTCGAAGCCTTCCGGCAACTCGGTCAGACCTTCGTACCAGGTGTTGAGCATCACCGATTCGTTGCGCTCGCCCGGCAGGTACTGCCACAGCTCGTCGGCGGTGAACGCGAGGATCGGCGCGATCCAGCGCACCAGCGCTTCGGAGATGTGGAACAGCGCGGTCTGGCACGAGCGACGTGCCTTGCTGTCGGCGCCGGTGGTGTACTGGCGATCCTTGATGATGTCGAGGTAGAAACCACCCAGCTCCTGCACGCAGAAGTTGTGGATCTTCGAGTAGACGTTCCAGAAACGGTATTCGCCGTAGTGCTCTTGCAATTCGCGTTGCAGCAGCAGCGTGCGATCCACGGCCCAGCGATCCAGTGCGAGCATGTCTTCAGCCGGCAGCAGGTCGGTGGCCGGGTTGAAACCGGTCAGGTTGGAAAGCAGGAAACGCGCGGTGTTACGGATGCGACGATAGGCGTCCGCGCTGCGCTGCAGGATCTGCTCGGACACGGCCATTTCGCCGGAGTAGTCGGTCGACGCAACCCACAGACGCATGATGTCGGCGCCCAGGGTGTCGTTGACTTTCTGCGGCGCAATCACGTTGCCCAGGGATTTGGACATCTTGCGGCCGGATTCATCGACGGTGAAACCGTGGGTCAGCAACTCGCGGTACGGCGCGTGGTTGTCGATGGCGCAACCGGTCAACAGCGACGAGTGGAACCAGCCGCGGTGCTGGTCGGAACCTTCCAGGTACAGGTCGGCGCGCGGGCCGGTTTCGTGACCCATCGGGTGCGAACCGCGCAGCACGTGCCAGTGGGTGGTGCCCGAGTCGAACCACACGTCGAGGGTGTCGCTGATCTTGTCGTACAGCGGCGCTTCGTCGCCCAGCAGTTCGGCGGCGTCGAGCTTGAACCAGGCTTCGATGCCTTCGACTTCAACGCGCTTGGCGACTTCTTCCATCAGCTCGACGGTGCGTGGGTGCAGTTCGCCGCTTTCCTTGTTCAGGAAGAACGGGATCGGCACGCCCCAGTTGCGCTGACGGGAGATGCACCAGTCCGGACGGTTGGCGATCATCGAGTGCAGGCGCGCCTGGCCCCAGGCCGGAACGAACTTGGTGTCTTCGATGGCTTTGAGCGAGCGCACGCGCAGGGTGTCGCCGCTGACCGGCTCTTTGTCCATGCCGATGAACCACTGCGCGGTGGCGCGGTAGATCAGCGGGGTCTTGTGGCGCCAGCAGTGCATGTAGCTGTGTTCGATGACGGTGGTGTGCAGCAGCGCACCGACTTCGGTCAGTTTTTCGACGATGGCCGGGTTGGCCTTCCAGATGAACTGGCCGCCAAAGAACTCCAGCGACGGCACGTACACGCCGTTGCTTTGTACCGGATTGAGGATGTCATCGTTGACCATGCCGTACTTCTTGCAGGTCACGAAGTCGTCCACACCGTAGGCCGGGGCGGAGTGAACCACGCCGGTGCCAGCGCCCAGTTCGACGTAGTCAGCCAGGTACACCGGCGACAGGCGGTCGTAGAACGGGTGACGGAAGTTGATCAGTTCCAGCGCCGAACCCGGCGCGGTGGCCAGTACGGTGCCTTCAACGCCGTAACGGGACAGGCAGGATTCAACCAGCTCTTCAGCCAGCACCAGCAGCTTGTCGCCGATATCAACCAGCGCGTAGTTGAATTCCGGGTGTACGTTCAGCGCCTGGTTGGCCGGGATGGTCCACGGGGTGGTGGTCCAGATCACGATCGAGGCAGGCTTGCCCAGCGATGGCAGACCGAACGCGGCGGCCAGTTTGGCTTCGTCGGCGATCGGGAAGGCCACGTCGATGGTCGAGGACTTCTTGTTCTCGTACTCGACTTCGGCTTCGGCCAGCGCCGAACCGCAATCGAAGCACCAGTTCACCGGCTTCAGGCCCTTGAACACGAAACCGCCCTTGACGATTTCGGCGAGGGCGCGGATTTCACCGGCCTCGTTCTTGAAGTCCATGGTCTTGTACGGGTTGGCGAAGTCGCCCAGCACGCCGAGACGGATGAATTCGCTCTTCTGCCCTTCGATCTGCTCGGTGGCATAGGCACGGCACAGTTCGCGGGTCTTGTCCGCGCCCAGGTTCTTGCCGTGGGTCACTTCAACCTTGTGCTCGATCGGCAGGCCGTGGCAGTCCCAGCCCGGAACATAAGGCGCGTCGAAGCCCGACAGGGTCTTCGAGCGGATGATCATGTCCTTGAGAATCTTGTTCAGCGCATGACCGATGTGGATCGTGCCGTTGGCGTACGGAGGGCCGTCGTGCAGGACGAACTTCGGACGATCCTTGCCAATCTCGCGCAACTTTCCGTACAGGCCAATACTGTCCCAGCGCTGCAGGATCTGCGGTTCGCGCTGTGGCAGGCCGGCCTTCATTGGGAAGGCGGTGTCCGGAAGGTTTAGCGTGGCTTTATAGTCGGTCATTTAAGGCTCTTCATTAGCGATGGGCGCTAGGTGCGGCTAGTGCACGGGCGGCGGCGACATCCGCGTTGATCGCCGTTTTCAGTGCCTCCAGGGAGGCGAAACGCTGCTCTTCACGCAGCTTTTGGTGGAAAACCACCGTCAGACGCCGGTCATACAGATCGCCGGCAAAATCCAGTAGATGAACTTCAAGGTGGGCTTTGCCATCACCTTGGACCGTAGGCCGCACGCCGATGTTGGCGACGCCAGGCCAGGTCTTGCCGTCGATGTCCACATCCACCAGGTAAACCCCGGTGAACGGTACGCGACGGCGCTTGAGTTGAATGTTGGCAGTGGGCGTACCCAGTTGCCGGGCCAGTTTCTGACCGTGCAGCACGCGACCGGCGATCCGGTACGGGCGGCCGAGCAAGCGTTCGGCCAAGGCAAAATCGGCCGCGGCCA
Organism: Pseudomonas sp. FW305-3-2-15-E-TSA4; assembly: GCF_058787295.1. NCBI lineage: Bacteria > Pseudomonadati > Pseudomonadota > Gammaproteobacteria > Pseudomonadales > Pseudomonadaceae > Pseudomonas > Pseudomonas sp. FW305-3-2-15-E-TSA4. Next base: position 22,227 of record NZ_JBYSZP010000011.1, read on the forward strand.
ACGCGTTGCGCACCTGAGTGCTGCTGACGCGAATGCCGTCCAGCTCGACGGTTTGCGCGGCTTCCACGGTAAACCCGTGGACCTGGCCGGCCTGCAGCAGAAAATCGAAATCGCCGAGGCGATCGCAGCCGAAGCGGAAATCGTCACCGACCTCCAGATGCTGCACGCCGAGACCGTCCACGAGGATGGTATCGACGAATTCACTGGCGCTGAGCTTGCTCAGGCGCTGATTGAAAGCCAGGCACAACACCCGGTCGACGCCTTCGGCGGCCAGCAGCTGCAGCTTGTCACGCAAGCGGGCCAGACGCGCCGGAGCGGTCTCCGGGGCAAAGAATTCCCGTGGCTGCGGCTCGAAAATCACCACGCAGCTGGGTACGCCCAACTCGAGCGCACGCTCACGCAGCCGGGCCAGGATAGCCTGGTGACCACGGTGAACACCGTCAAAGTTGCCAATAGTGGCGACGCAGCCCCGATGCTGGGGGCGCAAGTTGTGGAGGCCTCGAACCAGCTGCATAACGCGCTTCTTGCTCATAAAGTGGTCGATTATAACCACACCCGACGGTCGACGACAGGCAACACCGTAACGCAAAGTGATCGAGCCGACAAAACTGCCGGCCCGTGCCCGGTTATAAAGGCTGAAACCTCAGCTCAAAGCCTTGCGATTGAAGTCGCGCAGACGGAAACCGAGCAGCAGCAACATACCGAAATACGCCACCACACCAGCAACCACCAGCGCCCCCAGACGCAGAAAGCGCTCCAGCATGTGCCCCTGATCCCAGGCCGGCATGAAATGCATGCCCAGCAGCAATACCGCCGACATCACCGCCACTGCCACCACCAGTTTGAAGCCAAATGTGTACCAGCCTGGTTGCGGCTGATACATCTTTTGCTTGCGCAGTTGATAGAACAACAGCCCGGCATTCAGACAGGCACCGGCACTGATCGCCAGCGCCAGCCCGGCGTGAGCCAGCGGGCCGATCAGCATCAGGTTGAACAGCTGTGTGCACACCAGTGTGAAGATTGCGATTTTTACCGGGGTGCGGATGTTCTGTTGCGCGTAAAAGCCCGGCGCCAGCACTTTGATCACGATAATTCCGAGCAGACCGACAGAATAGGCAATCAGCGCACGCTGGGTCATGGACGCATCAAACGCGCTGAATTGACCGTACTGGAACAATGAGACGGTCAGTGGCTCGGCGAGAATTCCCAGAGCCAGTGCACACGGCAACACCAGCACGAAGCACAGGCGCAGCCCCCAGTCGAGGATCCGCGAATATTCGTGGCGATCCTTGCTCGCATAAGTCTTGGCCAGCGTCGGCAGCAAAATGGTGCCCAACGCTACGCCGAGCACACCGGACGGCAATTCCATCAAACGGTCGGCGTAATACATCCACGACACCGAGCCGGCGACCAGAAACGAGGCAAAAATGGTGTTGATGATCAGCGAAATCTGGCTGACCGAGACACCGATGATCGCCGGCAGCATTTGCTTCATCACTCGCCAGACGCCGCTATCGCGCAGATTCAAGCGCGGCAGCACCAGCATGCCGATCTTTTTCAGGTGCGGCAGTTGATAGAGCAACTGCGCCAGACCACCGACCAGTACCGCCCAGCCGAGGGCCATCACCGGCGGATCGAAATACGGCGTGAGGAACAGCGAGAACACAATCATGCTGACGTTGAGCAGGGTCGGCACGAACGCCGGCACCGAAAAGCGGTTCCAGGTATTGAGGATCGCCCCGGCCAGCGAGGACAGAGAGATCAGCAATATATAAGGGAACGTCACCCGCAGCAGGTCGGAGGTGAGCTGGAATTTTTCCGGCGTGTCGGCAAAACCCGGCGCCGTGGCCCAGATCACCCACGGTGCGGCGATCATGCCCAGCGCGGTAACCAGCGCCAGCACCAGCGTCAGCAGGCCCGATACATAAGCAATAAAGGTACGGGTCGCCTCTTCACCCTGCTGACTCTTGTATTCCGCCAGAATCGGTACGAAGGCCTGCGAGAACGCGCCCTCGGCGAAGATTCGCCGCAGCAGGTTGGGCAATTTGAAGGCAATGAAGAAGGCGTCCGTGGCCATTCCGGCGCCGAACGTGCGAGCGATGAGCGTGTCACGGACGAACCCGAGAACCCGGGAAAGCATGGTGATAGAGCTGACGGCGGCCAACGATTTGAGCAGATTCATTGAGGGAATGTGTGCCTGTCGATAAACAGCAGGCGAACAATGCGCCTACTTGTGCGATACTCTGCGCCGCAACAGCACAGAGCCAAAGCTCGCGAGTTTACAGGTCAAGCGCCGGAAATAAATATCCCGCCTCTTTACACCTACCACTTAGCGGAACGTTTCAAGCGCCCTTGACAAGACTTCTCTTCATCGGCATGATTCGCGGCCTATTTTGTTTGCTATTTCCTAAAAAGTCTTTCGAGGAGCTCGACGGTGGCCAACTCACCTTCCGCCAAAAAACGTGCAAAACAGGCTGAGAAGCGTCGCAGCCACAACGCCAGCCTGCGTTCCATGGTTCGTACCTACATCAAGAATGTAGTTAAGGCCATCGACGCAAAAGACGCTGAAAAAGCTCAAGCTGCATACGTTCTGGCTGTGCCAGTTATCGACCGTATGGCCGATAAAGGCATCATCCACAAGAACAAGGCTGCTCGTCATAAGAGCCGTCTGAATGGCCACGTCAAGGCACTGAAAGAAGCTGCTTAATCGACGTAGTCATTAAAAAACCGACCTTAGGGTCGGTTTTTTATTGCCTGCGATTTGGTGAATCCCGCACTCAAAAAAGTGGGAGCCGGCTTGCTCGCGAATGCAATCTGTCAGCCGACATCTCTAGCAACTGACACGACCTCTTCGCGAGCAAGCCCGCTCCCACATTCCGGATTTGCGTTGTTACTGCTGGACGGGTACCCACGGCACGATCGGAATCGCGGTTACCGCATTCTGCGGGCTGCCTTCGATCACGCGATCGCTGTAAACCAGGTACACCAGCGTATTGCGCTTCTTGTCGAGGAAACGCACCACCTGCATGGTCTTGAACACCAGCGATGTGCGCTCCTTGAACACCTCATCACCATCCTTCAGTTCGCCCTTGAACTTGATCGGACCGACCTGACGACAGGCGATCGACGCCTCGGCGCGATCCTCGGCCAGACCCAGACCACCCTTCACCCCTCCCGTCTTGGCGCGAGACAGGTAGCAGGTCACACCGTCGACCTTCGGATCATCGAAAGCCTCGACCACGATCCGGTCATTCGGGCCGACGAACTTGAACACCGTCGACACCTGACCGATTTCCTCGGCCGAGGCCAGCAATGGCAGCGCCATCAGCAGACCCAACAATCCTTTAGCCATGCGCATGCGTATTTTCCCTTAGACCAGAATCAGGTTGTCACGGTGAACCAGTTCCGGCTCAGCCATGTAGCCCAGCACGCCGACAATTGCATCTGACGACTGACCAATGATTTTTTGCGCCTCAAGCGCACTGTAGTTGGCCAGGCCACGGGCAATCTCACGACCGTCCGGCGCCACGCAGACCACCATCTCGCCACGCCGGAAGCTGCCCTGGACCAATTTGACGCCGACCGGCAACAGACTCTTGTTGCCCTGCGACAACGCCGACACCGCGCCTTCGTCCAGCACCAGCGTGCCGCGAGTCTGCAGATGCCCGGCCAGCCACTGCTTGCGCGCCGCCAGCATGCCGCGCTCAGGCGACAGCAGCGTACCGATGCGCTCGCCAGCCTTCAGGCGATCGAGTACTCGCTCCAGACGCCCACCAACGATGATCGTGTGCGCCCCGGAGCGCGCCGCCAGCCGCGCCGCACGCAGCTTGGTCTGCATACCACCGCGCCCCAGTGCGCCACCGGTGCCGCCCGCCACCGCATCCAGGGTCGGATCATCGGCGCGCGCTTCGTAAATCAGTTGCGCATCAGGATTGTTGCGCGGATCGGCGTCGAACATGCCGTCGCGATCGGTGAGGATCACCAGCAGATCAGCCTCGACCAGATTGGCCACCAGCGCCGCCAGCGTATCGTTGTCGCCGAAACGGATTTCGTCGGTGACCACGGTGTCGTTTTCGTTGATCACCGGGATGACTTTCAGCTCGACCAGCGCACGCAGGGTGCTGCGGGCGTTGAGGTAGCGCTTGCGGTCGGACAGGTCATCGTGAGTCAGGAGAATCTGCGCGGTGTGCCGGCCATGCTCGGCAAAGCTCGACTCCCAGGCCTGCACCAAGCCCATCTGGCCGATTGCAGCAGCGGCCTGGAGCTCGTGCATCGCACTGGGTCGTGCGGTCCAGCCCAGGCGGCTCATGCCGGCAGCCACTGCCCCGGAGGACACCAGCACCAACTCGACACCCGCCTCATGCAGGGCGACCATCTGCTCGACCCATACACTCATTGCCGCACGATCCAGCCCTTTGCCATCAGCTGTCAGCAAAGCGCTGCCGATCTTCACGACCCAACGCTGCGCACCTGTCACTTTGCTCCGCATCATCTTCAACCTTAGCTTGAGGACAGCGCGACCCAGCGCTGCCCGTGACGTTAATCGTGGCTATTGGTGACCAACGATCGATTTCCAGATACTAAAACGCCGCTCGATTGAGCGGCGCTTAAGTTTACTGCAACGAATCAGTCGCGCACGTAAATGATTTCCGGACCGTCTTCATCATCCACATCTTCTTCGTCCCAGTCATCGTCGCCGATGTCGTGGACCGACTTCACGCCGCTGCGACGCAGAGCACGCTTGTCATCCAGCGCCTGCAACTGTGCACGGGCTTCGTCTTCGATGCGCTGATCGAGATCGGCAAGCTCTTCCTTGTACACCGGGTCGTTAGCCAGGCGATCGGCACGATCTTCCAGATAACGCATGATGTCGCGCGTCAGGCGCTCGGTGCCTTCTTTGGCGATGGCCGAGATCACGTAGACCGGACCCTCCCACTGCAGGCGATCAACGATTTCCTTGACGCGCTCTTCGTGCTCTTCCTCGAGAATCTGGTCGCACTTGTTCAGCACCAGCCAGCGATCACGCTCGGCCAGCGACGGACTGAATTTGACCAGCTCGTTGACGATCACTTCAGCCGCGTCCGGTGCGCTGGTGTCATCCAGCGGCGCCATGTCGACAAGGTGCAGCAACAGACGCGTACGCGCCAAATGCTTGAGGAAGCGAATGCCAAGTCCGGCACCGTCGGACGCACCTTCGATCAGCCCCGGAATGTCGGCGATGACGAAGCTTTTCCAGCGATCAACGCTGACCACACCCAGGTTCGGCACCAGCGTGGTGAACGGGTAGTCGGCGACTTTCGGCTTGGCCGCCGACACCGAACGGATAAAGGTACTTTTACCGGCGTTCGGCAAGCCCAGCAGACCAACGTCAGCCAGCACTTTCATTTCCAGTTTCAGGTCACGCTGCTCACCCGGCTTACCCGGAGTGGTCTGGCGCGGCGCACGGTTGGTACTGGATTTGAAACGGGTATTGCCCAGACCGTGCCAACCGCCCTGCACCACCATCAGCTTCTGGCCGGCCTTGGTCAGGTCGCCAATTACTTCCTGGGTGGCCGAGTCGATCACGGTGGTACCGACCGGCACGCGCAGGATCAGGTCTTCACCCTTCTTGCCGGTGCAATCGGTGCTGCCGCCGTTGGAGCCACGCTCGGCATCGAAGTGCCGGGTGTAACGGTAGTCGACCAGGGTGTTGAGGTTTTCGTCGGCCATCATGTAGATGGAACCGCCGTCACCGCCATCACCGCCGTTCGGGCCGCCGTTTTCAATGAATTTTTCCCGACGGAAACTCATGCAGCCATTGCCGCCGTCGCCAGCTTTTACGCGGATCGATACTTCGTCTACAAACTTCATAACTCAACGCCTCTCGCCATACGGACGAGCCGAAAAACAATCAAGACATAAGACTCTTGCAAAAATGAGCGCAGCGACCCCAAAACACGACCTGCATCGCACGCCGACAGCCCATACAAACAGTTTTGCAAGAGACTCACCCCACAAACGAAAAAGCCCCGTCGCAAGACAGGGCTCTTCCAGCGATCTCGCGATTAAGCCGCGACAACGCTCACGTAACGACGACCGAAGGCGCCTTTTACTTCAAACTTGATCACGCCTTCGATTTTCGCGAAGAGGGTGTGATCCTTACCCATGCCAACGCCGTAGCCAGCGTGGAATTGGGTGCCGCGCTGACGCACGATGATGTTGCCGGCCTTGATGACCTGGCCGCCATACATCTTCACGCCAAGGCGTTTGGCTTCTGAGTCGCGACCGTTACGGGTACTACCACCAGCTTTTTTGTGTGCCATGAGTTCAATTCTCCTAGTGAGGAATTAGGCTGTAATTAAGCCTGAATACCGGTGATTTTGATCTCGGTGAACCACTGGCGGTGGCCCATACGCTTCATGTGGTGCTTACGGCGACGGAACTTGATGATGCGGACTTTATCGTGACGACCTTGGGAGATCACTTCAGCCTTGACGGTTGCGCCAGCAACAACAGGTGCGCCGATGTTCACGTCGTCGCCATTGGCGACCAGCAGAACGCGGTCAAAAGTCACGGATTCGCCAGTAGCGACTTCCAGTTTTTCGATCTTCAGGTATTCACCTTCAGCGACCTTGTATTGCTTACCGCCGGTAACGATTACTGCGTACATGGTATTTCTCCGATAATCCTGCTCACCCAGCTCTTTATAAGAAGAGGTATTGGCTGGCATGGCTGCATGGGGCTGGAACGGCCCAAGTGCAATTGCGTAAGGCAGGTGCTGCCCAGGAAGTTCAGGGTGCGCGATTGTACGCAAGCCGCGAGAGTCACGCAAGTGGCCGTCCATCGCGCCTTGACAGGCCCCGGTGTGGGTCCTAGCATGCCGCGCAACCCTTCTGGAGCAACTGTCGCTGATGCAACCCCAAGCTTTCTACCGCGCGGTGGCGGACGATTTTAACGCCGTCGACGGCATCATCAAGAAGCAGCTGACTTCCCGAGTGCCGCTGGTATCGAAAATCGGCGATTACATCACCTCGGCTGGCGGCAAACGCCTGCGTCCTTTATTGGTGCTGCTGTGCGGCAAGGCCCTGGGTCGCGAAGGCGACGACATGCGCCTGCTGGCCGCCACCATCGAATTCCTGCACACCGCGACCCTGCTGCATGACGACGTGGTCGACATGTCCGGCATGCGCCGTGGCCGCTCGACCGCCAACGCCATGTGGGGCAACGCCCCGAGCGTGCTGGTCGGCGACTTCCTGTACTCGCGCTCGTTCGAAATGATGGTCGAGCTGGGCTCGATGCCGGTGATGAAGATCCTGTCCCAGGCCACGCGCATCATCGCCGAAGGCGAAGTGTTGCAACTGTCCAAGGTACGCGACGCCAGCACCACCGAAGAAACCTACATGGAAGTCATCCGCGGCAAGACCGCGATGCTTTTCGAAGCCTCGACCCACAGCGCCGCCGCACTGGCCGGTGCCACCGCCGAGCAGAGCGAAGCCCTGCGCACCTTCGGTGATCACCTCGGCGTGGCGTTCCAGCTGGTCGATGACCTGCTGGACTACAAGGGTGATGCCGAGACTCTGGGCAAGAACGTCGGTGACGATCTGGCCGAAGGCAAGCCGACCCTGCCGCTGATCTACACCATGCGCGAAGGTACGCCGGAGCAAGCTGCTCTGGTACGTCAGGCGATCCAGAAAGGCGGGATCGAAGACCTCGAAAGCATCCGCATCGCCGTGGAAGCCTCGGGTTCGCTGGAGTACACCGCGCAACTGGCCCGCGACTACGTGGCCCGTGCGATCAAGTGCCTCGACGCGCTGCCGGCCAGCGAATACCGCGATGCACTGGTGGAATTGAGCGAATTTGCGGTCGCCCGCACGCACTGATCTGCCTTCTGTGGGAGCGGGCTTGCTCGCGAAAGCAACCTGTCATTCAACATTAATGTTCAATGACACACCGCATTCGCGAGCAAGCCCGCTCCCACAGTTGTTTCTGCGATATGCCCTCCTGCGCGTAAAACCCTATACAATGTGCGACTTTTAGCGATCCCCTATCAAGGAGCCTTAGTGAGCACGTTGCCACCCTGCCCGAAATGCAATTCCGAATACACCTACGAAGACGGTGCCCAACTGATCTGCCCTGAGTGCGCCCACGAGTGGTCGGCCAGCGGCGAAGCTGAAGTGGCATCCGATGATGCCGTGAAGAAAGATTCGGTCGGCAACGTGCTTCAGGACGGCGACACCATTACCGTGATCAAGGACCTGAAGGTCAAGGGCACCTCGCTGGTGGTCAAGGTCGGTACCAAGGTCAAGAACATCCGCCTGTGCGACGGCGACCACGACATCGACTGCAAGATCGATGGCATCGGCCCGATGAAGCTCAAGTCCGAGTTCGTCAGAAAGGTCTGATCCTGCTGTCAGCCATCCCGCGCCCGACGCGGGATGGTGCTCCGCCCTCCCCGCTTTCCCCTCCCGCATTCCCGCGTAATAGCCAGACGCCAGCCGTTTTGACCTTACGCAATCTTTACCCGGAAAAAATCGCATTCCGCCAATAGGCACTTGCTATTTGACGAATAAGAATTATTCTCATTGAAACCTTTCAAGGAGATGAGAACCATGACTTATTTGATCGACGCCTGGCTGGATCGCCCACACCCGTACCTCAGGATCCTGCATCGGGAAACCGGCGAAGTCTGTGCGGTACTGGAAGAAGAAGCCCTGCATGAGCTGCAGGATCAGGGTGATCTGGACGTCAGCAGCCTGAATTCCAGCGAACCGCTGGTGCTCAAGGAGCTGGTGCGCAATCTGTTCCTGTTCTGCTATGCCCGGGCCTTGCGCCCGACCAATGAGCTGCATCACAAGATCGAAATATGAGTAGCGCGGAAAAAACTGTGGGAGCCAGCCTGCTGGCGAAAGCGCTGTGTCAGGCAACGGATGATTGCCTGAAAGGACGCCTTCGCGAGCAAGCCCGCTCCCACATTATTGACCTGTCACCGGGACAGGCCAGGCATTACAGAACGTCCAGCAGCTCGACGTCGAATACCAGAACGCTGTGCGGCGGGATGCTGCCGACGCCTTGAGCGCCGTAAGCCAGTTCGCTCGGCACGTACAGGCGCCATTTGCTGCCGGCGTTCATCAGTTGCAGAGCTTCGGTCCAGCCAGCAATCACGCCGCCAACCGGGAATTCTGCTGGCTGGCCACGATCGTAGGAGCTGTCGAACACAGTGCCGTCGATCAGCATGCCGTGGTAGTGAGTACGCACGGTGTCTTCACGGGACGGCTTGGCGCCTTCGCCCTGGGTCAGCACTTCGAATTGCAGACCGGAAGCCAGAGTAGTGATGCCTTCTTTCTTGGCGTTTTCAGCCAGGAAAGCACGGCCTTCACCGGCAGCCGCTTCAGCTTTGGCGGCGGCTTCGGCTTGCATGATCTCGCGGATAACCTTGAAGCTGGCGGACATGGCTTCCTGATCGACACGGCTTGGCTTGCCGGCGAATGCGTCGGTCAGACCGGCCAGGATGGCGTCCAGGCTGACACCCGGTGGCGGGTTGTCGCGCAGCTGGTCACCCAGCTGACGGCCAATACCGTAGCTGACGCGGGTTTCGTCGGTGGACAGATTTACTTCGGACATGACACTGCTCCGCTGTGCGGACGGCCATCAGACTTGCCGTGCGTGCACAGCGCGTCCCGGCGCGCCCGGAACCAAAAGGGCGAGCAGACTAGCACAGATGCCCGGCGATGGGGCGCAACGCCTACAGGGCCGAGCGCCAGGCCAGCGGCACTTTCAGGCTTTCCTCGTCACTGACGCCCAGGCCGCACATTTCGTCGTGCACCGAGGTGTGTACGAGGTTGAACGGCAGCACCGGAAAGTTATGCAAAAGATCCCGTGCATGCTCCACCGAACGCAGCTGCAGCATCTCGCCCTTGAGATCACTCAGCGGATACGCCGCCCCGTGCATCCGCGCTTCGAGCAGATAAATCCCGCCCTCCATGGAGATCAGGTTCAGCTCATCGACCTTTCTGGCGATGGCAAACGCATTCAACTCTTGCAGGTTCATGAACGCACCTCGTGCGATGGCGAGCCAGGACCCTTACAGGGATATGCCCGCGCGCACCAAAGCACAAGCCACAAACGACACCGCCCGTCTGTTTCGCAACAGACGGGCGGTGTTTTTGCAGCGATCAGCCAATGATCAGTGCTTGGTGAGCTTGTCCAGATAACCCATCGCGAACGCCGAAATCACGAAGGTCATGTGGATGATCACGTACCACATCAGGTGCTCGGGATCGACGTTCTTGGCATCCATGAAGATCCGCAGCAGGTGGATCGAGGAAATCGCCACGATCGACGCCGCCACTTTCATCTTCAGCGACGAGGAGTCCATGGTGCCCAGCCAGCTGAGCTTCTCTTTGCCTTCGTCGATGTTCAGCTCGGACACGAAGTTCTCGTAGCCGGAAATCATCACCATCACCAACAAGCCGCCCACCAGCGCCATGTCAATCAGCGACAGCAGCACCAGAATCAGATCCGATTCGGCCATGGAAAACACGTTGGGAATGACATGAAACACTTCCTGGAAGAATTTCAATGCCAGCGCCAGCAGCCCGAGGGACAGCCCGATATAGATCGGCGCCAGCAGCCAGCGCGTGGCGTACATTGCATTTTCGATAAAGCGTTCCATTGACTCTCACACAATAAGGATTGAAATCGGCGGCGAGTATACCAGCCGCCCGTGACCGCCAGAAACCGCCCGGCTCGCACCTCCCATCACCGCAACCTGCGTGTGTGTGTGAATTTTTTTCTGCTACTGTCCAAACCATTGACCGCCTAGCGAAAGTGGACAGGACGACTGGAAATGCATGTGCGATTACCGTTGACGACTGCCGGAGTTTGCCTCGTTCTGCTGCTGGGTGGCTGCTCACCCGGCGATGAGAAAAAGCCCTCGGTCAGCCTCGACGCGAAGACGGCAACCTTCGAACACTCACTGGACGCCATTACCGACCCGAAACTCAAGGACGCCGTGACCGAACTCGGTGGTTCGCTGCTGCTGCTCGAACGCGCGCAGCTCAAGCTCGACAGCACCCCGCTGAAAACCGTCTACGGCGAAGACACCCTCGGCATCCTCAAGCACTACCCTTCGCCGCAGGCGCTGGTCGATACCTTTATCAACGGCCTGTTCGTGCTGCACAAGGACGCCAGCTCCGATTACCTTACCGACCTGCAACCGGTATTCCCGTTCAACCTGAACATTCCCGGCGGCTTTCTATTCCCGCACGGCGTGGAATGGCAGTCGGTGACCCTGAGCAACAAGCGCGTGATCGCCTATCAGCCGGAGTGGTCGGAAACCGATCCCGGCATTCAGTTGAGCCCGTCCAGCTCCAACGTCAACAACCCCGATGACCTGACCGTGACCTACCCGTTCATCGAAGGGCTGAACGTGGACAACAAGAGCCAGCCACAACCGGTGAGCCTGCAAGGCAAAGTCGAAGTCATCGCGCCGCGCCGCCTGTTCAGCTTCAACCTGAGCCAGAAGGACGTCGGCCAGACCCGCACCGATGACAACCTCAGCGTCACCCTGCTGAAGCTTGAAAAGAACTACGCCGAAGTCGAATTCAGCAACAGCCTGCCACTGGCCCCTGAGGTCGAGGGTGCGCAACTCAATCCAGTCATCGTTCAGGCCCGTGACACCAACGGGCAATACCTGGTGCGCGCCGGCTCAATCAATGAGAGCCCGGCACAAGTCGCTTTCTACGAGAAACAACTGGCGCATCTGCAACAGCAGAAAACCTGGAGCGAGGCGTTGGAAAAACAGCTCGAGGACGAACAGCAGACCTTCGAGCAGCAGCATCCGCGCCGCTACAACAAGGTCTACTTCAACGGCCCCATCGACACCCTCGAAGTCAGCGTGCTGGATTTCTCATCGGCAACCGTGACCCGCAAAACACTGGATCTGCCAGTGCGCACTTTCAGCCAGCACACCACCGAAAAAGCCATCCAACCGCTGGACCCGGCGGTGGTCGTCTATGACGATCTGGCGCCGAACTGGCTCAAAGGCGCGAGCCTCACCGAGGAAGCGTTGAAGGCTGGTATCCGCATCCATCAGTCCGTGGAAGATCCGAGCGCTGCACGCATCGAGTTCTCTCACCGGCGAACCTTCAACGATGAATTGCTCGGTGATGATTTCAGCCCCGGCGAGAGTCCCGTGACGTTCTTCACCGAGAAACGCAGCGGCAAACTCGATGAGCCGATCGAACTGCCACCCGAGGCGTATCAGGTCGATCCGCTGCAAGCGACCATTACTTACGATTTGAACCTGTTCCCGGAAACCCCGGCGATTGCCGTGGGGTCTATGCCGCTGTTTCTCGCCAGCGTGGAGAAAAAAGCCTACGACGCCAAATCCCTGCCCAAAGGCCTGGAGATCAAGAACAACACGTTGGTGGTGGACCTGAAACTATTTCCGGCCAACGCTTGGCGATTCTTCGTCAAGGACGACAGCGGCAACTACCTGAAACAGATTCTCTCGGTCAGTCATGACGCGAGTGCGGATGGCCCGGCGCTGTTCGGCGTGCATTACTTCTATGGTCGTCCAACGCACGTGGAGACCTATCAGCGGACCGAGCTCAATACCGTGCAATACGGCTTTGAGGTCAAACTCGACAAGGCGCAGCAGTCCGACTCCGCGCCATGATTGCGCCTAGTGGTCGAACACGCCGACCGTACGCCCACGCCCGCCATTGATCTGGCGCAACTGTGCCTGCAGGTGCAGGCTCCAGATCTGCGGATCGTCGGCCAGCTCGTAGCCGTGCATCGTCAGGCTTTCCACAATAGTGTCGAGAATCGACTCGGCGGCGACCGGCCCGTGAAACGGGCCCTGGGCCTTGATGGCGGAGGGTTGTTCGCCGGCCATGCCGGCAGCGAAGAGCAAGGTCCACATGCCGTTATCGCCGGCCAGCGGTTTGATGGCGCATTCGATGCGGGTCACAAGACCCAGGCATTGACGGGTGAGGCAGAGGTTGCGCGACATGGCGGCGACCCTCGGTAAAGCCTGTATTCAGCCTTCACGCGAAGGCTGTTTCGATCCAGTGATACTGTCGATGTCCTTGAGCAGAGAATAGAAGAAAAGTCCGTCGCGCAAGCCGGATAGAACCAGAAGGCGCCGAATGGTCATTGTGTGAATTCTGACGTCAGAGTAGTGGCACTTTTCCCGAAGATCAGCGCAAAAATCAATCTGGAAAAACAACTGTGGGAGGGGGCTTGCTCCCTCCCACAGTTTTTACCGCGTTTGTGGTCAGGCTGGTTTGGCTTCGGCTAGTGCCTCCTGCGCCAGTTCCTTTTCCGCCTCTTTCAGATCGTCTTCACTGATCATCTCGGCAATCACCCGCAGACGCTCGACCACGCGCGCATTGACGCTGCCTTCAGGGAACTGACCGTCAGCATCCGGCTCACCGGCCGGCTCGCCGACCAACAGGCTCAGCGCTTCGTCAGCCTGACGCACGGCATACACGTGGAACTGCCCGGCGCGCACCGCCGCCAGCACCTTCTCGTCGAGCATCAGCGTGGCGACGTTGGCCTGCGGAATGATCGCGCCCTGCTCGCCGGTCAGCCCGCGTGCTTCGCAGAGACGGAAGAAGCCTTCGATCTTCTCGTTGACCCCGCCGACCGCCTGCACTTCGCCGAACTGGTTGATCGAACCGGTGATCGCAAAGCACTGCTTGAGCGGAGTTTTCGACAGCGCCGAAATCAGCGTGCAAGCCTCGCCCAGCGACGCACTGTCGCCATCGACGTAGCCGTAGGATTGCTCCAGCGCGATGCTCGCGGAAATCGCCAGCGGGAATTCCTGGGCGTAACGGCTACCCAAATACCCGGTGAGGATCATCACGCCCTTGGAGTGGATCGGCTGACCGAGGTTGACCTCGCGCTCGATGTCGACGATACCGCTGCCGCCCGGGTACACCGTGGCGGAAATCCGCGCCGGCACACCGAACGCCGAATCACCCACTTCGAGCACAGTCAGCCCGTTGCACTTGCCGACCGCCGCGCCGTCGGTGTCGATCAGGATGATCCCGGCGAGCATGTCGTCGAGAATCCGCGCCGAGACCCGACCGGTGCGAGTGGCCTTGGCTTTCAGCGCACGCTCGATGTGCCCGGCATCGGTCATTTCATCGCCGGCCAGATGACGGATGAAGTCCGCCTCGCTGACCAGTTGGAACAGATCGCCGATCCGCGCCGACAAACGCCCCTGATGCTCGGCCAGCCGTGCACTGTAGGTCGCCAGACGCGCCACCGCATCGGCGGTCAGCGGCGCCATGCCTTCTTCCGAAGTGCGGGTTTTCAGCAACTGGGCAAATTGCTCCAGGCTTTCGTCGACCATCGGGATGTCTTCGTCGAAGTCGACCAGCACGCGGAACATCTCCTGGAAGTCCGGATCCAGGTCCTGCAGCGTGTAATACAACTGTCGCGCGCCGATGATGATGACTTTGACCTGCAACGGAATGTGTTGCGGGTTGAGGGTCACCGTGGCGAAACGGCCCATCTCGCCCAGCGGCGATTCCATTTTCAGCTTGCGCGATTGCAGGGCGCGTTTCAGCGCGTCCCACACGAACGGCTCGCTGAGCATTTTTTCCGCTTCAAGAATCAAAAAACCGCCATTGGCCCGATGCAAAGCACCTGGACGCAACTGCCGGTAAGTGGTGTAAAGCGCGCCCTGATCGGTGGTGTACTCGATGCGCCCGAACAGGTTTTCGTAAGTCGGGTGCGGCTCGAACACTACCGGCGCCCCGCCGCTGGCCGGATGACCGACCACCAGGCTCGGCGCGTATTGCTCTTCCAGCAGCTTGCGCGCCACGGCGTCGGTCTTGCTGTCGTCGACCAGTTGCTCGACCACGGTTTTCAGCAAGTACACCTGCATCGCTTGCAGGTAACCGCAGACCGCAGCGTTCTCCGCGTACTTCTCGGACAACGGCGAGAGCAACGGCTGCAAGGCCAGGGTGATGGTTTCCTCGTTGAGCTGACGCAGTTGATTGTTCGACTCACGCTTCCACTGCGGCAGGCTGGCGAGTTCTTCGTTCAGACGCTCTTCGAGGCCGGAGATGTCTTCGTGAAACCGTTCGCGCTCGGCTTCCGGCAATTGGGCGAATTCCGCTTCATCCAGCGCCTTGCCTTCAAGCATCGGCGTGAAGGCGATATTGCTGCTGTCGCGGTACAGGGCGACGTCCTTCTCCAGCGCCAGCCGCTCGATGATATCGAGGGCCTTGTCGTAGCGCTGGTTGAAGGCGCGGTCGATGGCGCTTTTCTTCTGCTGGTAGGACGGGTGTTCGAACACGGCCGGAAAGGTTGCCAGCAGGTTATCGATCAGGCCGTTGATGTCACCGATGAACGAAGCCGCAGTGCCAGAAGGCAATTCCAGCGCGCGGGGCTCGCGCGGCTCATCGAAATTATTGACGTAGACCCAGTCCGCCGGGGTCTGCAGGCGCTTGCCTTCGGCCTTCAGGTAGCGTTTGACGAACGAAAAGCGGCCAGTGCCGGGCTCGCCCATGACAAAGACGTTGTAACCGGGGCGTGGCATCGCCACACCGAACTGCAAGGCTTCGACCGCACGTTCCTGGCCGAGCACACCGCGAAAGGGCTCCAGATCATTGGTGGTAGTGAAGCTGAACTGTTCAGCGGAAAACGGACGAGTCAGCGCTTCGGGCGCTATACGCAGGCTGGCAGCAACAGGATCAGGCATCGGGCTTCCTTAACAATCAGGCGGGGCGGATAGCGGCATTCTGGCGCTGCCCGTGCCCCACTGGCAAGGCGCGCCACACGACAAAGCATAGACAACCGGGTGACCCTGCCCCGCCCCCCGGCAAATCGGGGTTATCGCCAAATCTTTTGTAAAAACTCACGGAACCCCTGGAACGTGCCTAAACTCCAAACTGCGCGGCTGGAACGAATACTGGCCCACTGGCACCTTCAGGTGTCAGAACCCTGTCCATTGGTATGCACACAAAGAGAACAAAGCTATGAAACGGATTCTTCTCGGTACTCTCTTCACCGCTGTATCCATCAACGCCATGGCGCAAGCCCCGGGTGGCCCGGATTGCGGTTGGGGCAACATGCTGTTCGAAGGTCAGCGTGGCACCCCGGCACACTTCCTGGCATCCACCACTAACGGCACCTCCGGTAACGCTACGTTCGGTATGACTTCCGGCACCAACGGTTGCTCGACCAACGCGTCGCTGACCTACGGCGGTAAATCCTGGTTCGCCATGAATGGCATGATGAACGAGCTGTCCGAAGACATGGCCAAGGGCAACGGCGAAGCGCTGACGACCTACGCCGTGGTACTGGGCGTGGCGCCGGAAGACCGTGCGCACTTCGCTGCTGTCACTCACGAGCACTTCCAGCAGATCTTCAGCAAGGCTGACGTGACCGCAGAAGACGTGCATACCAACACCCTGGCCGTGCTGAAGTCGGACCCACGTCTGGCCAAGTACGCAACTCAGGCTTAAGCTCGACCCCACCCGCTTCTTTCGGGAAGCGGGTTTTGTTTTGAGTGCAATCACTCGAATGTGACGCTGAACCTGTGGTGAGGGGATTTATCCCCGATCGGCTGCGTAGCAGTCGTAAAACCATTCAATTGGGTGTATCTGATACACCGAGTTTTGCAGGTATGAGGGCCGCTTCGCAGCCCATCGGGGATAAATCCCCTCGCCACAGGGAGTGATCGCAGCCCGATCCGGTTTTTTTCTTTCGACTTAAGTTGCCACTTATGCTCAAACGCCTTGCCTGGCTGGCGCTCTGTGTCTGCGCCCCGCTGTCCGCCGCGCCTCACATCGACCCTCAACGTTTGCAGCAACTGGCCAACGACCGCTTCTGGATTTCCCTCGGTCATTACGAAACCGCCAAGCTTGGCGGCTGGCGCAGCTACGTCAGCGACAGGAAATTCTTTCTTGCGCCCGATGGCAACGAACACCCCGACCATGAGCTGGCCGCCACCGTGCAGGCGCTGTACGCCCCGGCCAGTCTCGGCGAGCAGCATGCGCAATGCGTCTACCCGGCGCGTACCCGCTGGCTGAAAGCCCAGCTCAACCTGACCGATCTGCCCGCCCCCGATTGCGCCGAATTCAAGAAGTGGTTCAAGGACGTCTCGCCGCACAGCGCGGTGATGATCTTCCCGGCGGCCTACCTCAACAGCCCGTCGTCGATGTTCGGCCACACCCTGCTGCGCATCGACCAGGCTGACGTGCAGGCCGACAAGACCTCACTGCTGAGTTACGCGATCAATTTCGGCGCCTACATCGAAGGCTCGGACAACAGCATTCTCTACGCCTGGAAAGGCTTGATGGGCGGCTACCCGGGGCTTTTTGCGCTGGTGCCGTATCAGGAAAAACTCTCCGAGTACCGCAGCCTGGAAAACCGCGACCTGTGGGAGTACCGGTTGAACCTGACGCAAGCAGAAACCGCGCGCATGGTCGAGCATGTGTGGGAGCTGAAGCAGATCCAGTTCGACTATTTCTTCTTCGACGAAAACTGCTCCTATCGCCTGCTCGAACTGCTGCAAGTGGCACGTCCAAGCCTGCGCCTGACCGAGCAATTCCCGCTGACCGCTATCCCTACCGATACGGTCAAAGCGGTGAAAGAGGCCGGGCTGGTGGAAAGCATCGAATATCGTCCGTCCCGCGAGCGTGAACTGCTCAGCCGCGCCGAGCCGTTGAATAAGGAAGAACAGCAATGGGTGCTGAAGGTCAGCGCCGATCAACAGGTGTTGCAGGAGCCGACCTTCAAGGCCCTGCCCCGGGATCGTCAGGCGCTGATCATCGATGCCGCCTATCGTCTGGAGCGTTACCGCGCCAACGGGCAGGAACGTGATGCGCAACGTGCACAGCGCAGCTTCGAACTGCTGCGGGCGATCAACAAGAACCCGGCGCCGGAGTTGCAGATTCCACAACCGGGCCTGCCGGAAGACGGCCATGAATCACGCACCTGGCAGGCCGGCATCGGCACCCGCGGTGATCGTGCATTCGGCGAGTACGGCTTGCGCATGGCCTATCACGATCTCAATGACAACGCCGAGAGCTTCCCCCTCGGCGCGCAGATCGAAATTCTACAGATGAAGCTGCGCCAGTATGAAGGCAACCAGTGGCAGTTCCAGCAACTGGACCTGGCGACCATCCGCTCGCTGACCCCGCGCAATGAACTGCTGCAGCCTCTGTCGTGGCAAGTCACCGGTGGCCTTGAGCGAGTGCCGGGCAAGCATGATGACGAGACGCTGGTCAGCCACGTCAACGGTGGTGGTGGCGGTACCTGGGAGTTAGGTGATGACGTATTGGGTTTTGCCCTCGGCACCGTGCGCGTTGAACACAACAATGACTTCGCCGAGTTCGTCTCCCCGGCCGGCGGTTTCAATACCGGCGTGTTGTGGAAAAACCCGTTGGGCAATCTCAGCCTGGAAGCCAAGGGCGATTACTTCTTCAATGGTGAAGTGCGCCGTAGCTTGAGCCTGAATCAGCAATGGGAGCTGTCGCGCAACCTCGGTTTGCGCCTGAGTGCGCAGCGTGACTTCAGTCATGTGGCGACACCGGAAACCGAAGTGATGCTTGAGGTGAAGTGGTACCACTACTGATCTGAAGCCTAATCAATACCCCCTGTGGGAGCGGGCTTGCTCGCGAAGGCGTCGTGTCAGGCGATTCAAATCTCGACTGACCCACCGCTTTCGCGAGCAAGCCCGCTCCCACAGGGATCTCCAGTGTTCAACGAATTACTTACATGTCTTTCACCAACGCCCGACGAATCCGCTTCTAGACTTTCCCTATCAGCCGAGAATCGGCGCGGGAGAGTGCGATGTGGCGGTGTGCGGGATTGCTGGGTGTTTTGCTGTTGCTCGGGGGTTGCCAGACCACCCACGAAGACTTGATCGCCAAAGGTTATCCACCGGCCTTCGCCGACGGTTTTGACGATGGCTGCGTCAGTGGCCGGCAAGCCGCCGGTTCGATCAGTGGCGAGTTTCGCAAGAACGTGCCGCGCTATCTCAAGGACAAGCAATACGCCGAAGGCTGGACCGACGGCTTCCGCCAGTGCCAGGCAATGCTGGAAAACAAGGATCGCGAAGAGTATCGCAACGAGCACTGGGACGAACGCGAGCGCGCCTGGCAGCAGCAGAAAGATCAGGACGCCGGGCGGGCTTATCGCTCGCAATAGGTCGCTTCCAGACATCCAGTGAAACCAAATGCCGGCGACCATGGCCCAAACTCTTTGCAGAGGAGGACAGCATGAGCCGCGCTTTCGTCAACGAAGATAACGCCGCTGCGCAAGCCGATCAGCCCGTCGAACGGCAGGTCAGTGCGCAGCCCAATTACGTCACCCCCCAAGGATTGGTGCAGTTGCAGGCCAAAGTCGCCGAACTGCAAGCCCTGCACGCCGAGCAATCGGCCAAGGGCGAACAGGCCGACAAGCAGCGCCAGGCCGATCTCGAAAGAGATTTGCGCTACTTCAACCAACGCCTCGCCAGCGCACAGGTCGCGGCCCCGGCGATCTCGACCGATAAAGTGCAGATCGGCAGCTGGGTGACCTACGCCGACGAACACAACACCGAAAGTCGGGTGCAACTGGTCGGCGAAGATCAGGCCGACGCCAGCCAGGGCCTGATCAACTGGGCTTCGCCGCTGGGCCGGGCGCTGCTCGGCGCCCGGCTCAATGACGAAGTGCTGTGGCAGCGCCCCGCTGGCGATCAGCTGATTGAAGTGATTCGCATCGAATCGGCTTAAACCACACCCTGCGCGAGCATCGCATCGACGACTTTGACGAAGCCGGCGATGTTCGCGCCTTTGACGTAGTTGATCCGTCCGTTCTCTTCGCCGTAATGCACGCAGGCGTGGTGGATCGACTGCATGATCGCGTGCAGCTTGCTGTCCACCTCACCCGCCGTCCACAGCAGGCGCATGGCGTTCTGCGACATCTCCAGACCGCTGACCGCGACCCCGCCGGCGTTCGACGCCTTGCCCGGGGCGAACAGAATGCCGGCCTCGACGAAGATATCCACAGCCGCAAGCGTGGTCGGCATGTTCGCGCCCTCGGCCACGCATACGCAGCCGTTGCGCAGCAGCGTACGTGCGGCGTCTGCATCGAGTTCGTTCTGCGTGGCACACGGCAGCGCGATGTCGCACGACAGCGACCAGGGCAACTGACCGGCGCGGAACTCCAGACCGAACGCCGTGGCCAGTTCGCTGATGCGTCCGCGTTTGACGTTTTTCAGCTCCAGCAGCGCCTGCCACTGTTCTTCGCTCAAGCCCGATTCGCAGTACAGCGTGCCTTCGGAGTCGGACAGCGAAATCACCTTGCCGCCCAGGTCCATGACCTTGCGCGCCGCGTACTGCGCGACGTTGCCGGAACCGGAGATCGCCACGCGCTTGCCTTCGACGGTCTGCCCGCGGCGCTTGAGCATCTCCTCGGCGAAGTACACGCAACCGAAACCGGTGGCTTCCGGGCGAATCAGGCTGCCGCCATAGGTCATGCCTTTACCGGTCAACACGCTGGTGAACTGGTTGCTCAGGCGTTTGTACTGGCCAAACAGGAAACCGATCTCCCGCGCCCCGACACCGATATCGCCGGCCGGCACGTCAACGTCCGCGCCGATGTGGCGGTACAGCTCGCTCATGAACGCCTGGCAGAAACGCATGACTTCGGCGTCGCTCTTGCCCTTCGGATCGAAGTCCGAACCGCCCTTGCCGCCGCCCATGGGCAATGAGGTCAGGGAGTTCTTGAAAGTCTGTTCGAAGGCGAGAAACTTCAGCACGCCCATGTTCACCGAAGGATGGAAGCGCAAGCCGCCCTTGTACGGGCCGATCGCGCTGTTCATCTGAATGCGGAACCCGCGATTGACCTGGACCTTGCCCTGATCGTCGACCCACGACACGCGGAACACCACTGCGCGCTCCGGCTCGCAGATGCGCTCCAGAATGCCTGAGGTCAGGTAACGCGGATTGGCTTCGAGAAACGGCCACAGACTGCGCAGGACCTCTTCGACGGCCTGGTGGAATTCGGGTTGATCCGGGTCGCGTTTTTTCAGGCGGGCGAGGAAGGATTCGACGGATTCGATCATGGGAAAAGTCTCGGCAAATTTATTGTCGTTGGAAGCGATTGAGCCGGACTGTAACAAACGATTTGCGCACAGGAACAGCGCAAAATGTCGCAGTTATGAAATTAAATGGTGCACAGGATATAAATCAGAGGGCTTTTTGGACTGATATTGCACCTGAATGGGGAGTTCAAATTGAAGTGATGCACCAGCAGTTACACCGCTATCGCGAGCAGGCTCACTCCTACAGGGGACCGTATTTCAATTGTAGGAGTGAGCCTGCTCGCGATGGCCACGACTCGGTATCACTGAAAAAAACTCAAAAAAAACGGAGCCCGAAGGCTCCGCTTTTTCATCCAACCAACCCGAATCAGGCCAGTTTTTTGTGGCGTACCCGGTGTGGCTGGGCCGCCGCTTCGCCAAGACGCTTTTTGCGGTCGGCTTCGTACTCGGTGTAGTTACCTTCGAAGAACACCGCTTGCGAGTCGTCTTCGTACGCCAGGATGTGGGTCGCGACGCGGTCCAGGAACCAGCGATCGTGAGAGATCACAATGGCGGCGCCCGGGAAGTCCAGCAGGGCTTCTTCCAGCGAACGCAGGGTTTCAACGTCGAGGTCGTTGGACGGTTCGTCGAGCAGCAGGACGTTGCCGCCCTCCTTCAGGGTCAGCGCCAGGTGCAGACGACCGCGCTCACCACCGGACAGGTCCTTGACGAACTTCTGCTGGTCGCCGCCCTTGAAGTTGAAGCGACCGACATAAGTGCGCGATGGGATCTCGTAGTTGCCGATGCGGATCTGATCGGAACCGTCGGAGATCTGCTGGAACACGGTCTTGCTGCCGTCGAGGTCTTCGCGGCTCTGGTCAACGCAGGCCAGTTGCACGGTTTCGCCGACTTCGATGGTGCCGGAATCCGGAGTTTCCTTGCCCATCAGCATGCGGAACAGGGTCGACTTACCGGCACCGTTACCACCGATCACGCCGACAATGGCGCCCTTCGGCATGGAGAACGACAGGTTGTCGATCAGCACGCGATCGCCGTAGCCCTTGGTGACGTTCTTGAATTCGATGACCTTGTCGCCCAGACGCGGACCGGCCGGGATGTAGATCTCGTTGGTTTCCGAACGCTTCTGGAATTCCTGCGACTGCATTTCTTCGAAGCGTTGCAGACGAGCCTTGGATTTCGACTGACGGGCTTTCGCGCCTTTGCGCACCCACTCCAGTTCTTCCTTCATGGCTTTTTCGTGAGCCGACTGCTGCTTGGATTCGGCCGCCAGACGATCGGACTTGGCTTCGAGCCAACCCGAGTAGTTGCCTTCGTAAGGAATGCCCGCGCCGCGGTCGAGTTCGAGAATCCAGCCAGCAACGTTATCCAGGAAGTAACGGTCGTGCGTGATCGCGACCACGGTGCCCGGGAAGTCGTGCAGGAAGTGCTCCAGCCACGCCACGGAGTCAGCGTCCAGGTGGTTGGTCGGTTCGTCGAGCAGCAGCATGTCCGGAGCGGACAGCAGCAGACGGCACAGGGCCACACGACGTTTTTCACCACCAGACAGGTGTTCGACCTTGGCGTCCCAGGCCGGCAGACGCAGGGCGTCAGCGGCGACTTCCAGTTGACGCTCCAGGTTGTGACCATCGCTGGCCTGCAGGATCGCTTCGAGCTTGGCCTGTTCGGCAGCCAGCTTGTCGAAGTCGGCATCCGGGTCAGCGTAAGCGGCGTAGACCTCGTCCAGACGCGCTTGCGCATCCTTGATCACGCTGACGGCTTCCTCGACCACTTCACGCACGGTCTTGGTCGGATCAAGTTGTGGCTCTTGCGGCAGATAACCGATGTTCAGATCCGGCATCGGACGGGCTTCGCCCTCGAACTCGGTGTCGACGCCGGCCATGATTTTCAGCAACGTGGATTTACCCGAACCGTTGAGGCCGAGTACGCCGATCTTGGCGCCGGGGAAGAACGACAGCGAAATGTTTTTCAGGATTTCCCGCTTCGGCGGAACAACTTTGCCCAGCCGATGCATGGTGAAGACGTATTGAGCCATGGAGAACCTTGGGTCAGTGACAGATGAATGATTGGAGCGCAGGCGATGCCCGGCCAGACCGATGCGCGTCGTTCACTTGATGGTCATCAATGCGTGCGCGCGGAAAAAAGTCTGATTCTAGGAGCTGGAACGCTCCCGCGTAACCGGCAAAGCTACCTGAATGACCGGTGGCAGTCCAGCCGAGTGGGGCTGGCACTTCGCCACAACTCAAGGCATGCTAGCCGCCCTTCGGGCGTCCGGCTTATAGTGCACGTCGCGCCAGTCCAGCCAAACCGCAGGATTTCAGCTTGTCCAACGTTACCCCGCCAGCTTCTGTGAGCGCGTCCAATCCGGGGACCGGCTCGCCCCTGCGCGGAACATTGAAGGGGGCATTGGCGACGCTGGTACTTTTGCTGCTGGCCCTGCTGTTCTGGCAACTGCTCGATCAATTGCGCGAGACCCAGAAAAACCAGCGCCAGTACACCATCGACTACACCGCCGACCTCGCCTCGCAGGTCAGCCTGAACATGTCGCTGAATGCGCAAATCGCCCTCAACCTGCTACCGATCGTCGAACAGCCGCAGTCGTCCGACGAACAGCAGGCGCTGCTGCGCAAGCTCCAGCAATCGCTCCCGGACCTGCGCAGTCTGGCCCTGCTCAGCCCGTCCGGGAAAATCCTCAACGACAGCGCCAGCGACAGCCACGACGCCGATTACCTCGCTGAACTGGTGCGCCGCAGCCGCGCCCAGGCACATTACTTCAGTAACGCCGACGACGGCTCGGTGGTGCATCTGTTGTTGCATCAGGCCAGCGGCAGCACGCGCGGTTATTGGGCGTTGCGCCTGACCCCGACGTTTTTCGATTCGCTGACCCAGCAGGGCGAAACCGGCATCCGTCCGTTGTGGCTGGTAGAAAACCGTCTCAACCATCAGATCATCAGCCGCGACGAAGCGCTATCCTCCGCCCGGCCCGGGGTGCTGAGCCCGGACGACATGGCCAACACCGTGCTGACCGTGCCACTGAGCAGCAGCGACTGGCAGTTGCGCGGGCTGTTCGATCGTCAGCGCGTGCTCGAAGAACTGCTGCCGGCGTTCATCGGCAAATGCCTGCTGGGTCTCGCGTTCTCGATGTTGCCGGTGATCGCGCTGCTCAACATGCGCCGCCGCCAGCGCCAGTTGCATGAAGGTCGCCGACGTTATCAGGACATCTTTGAAGGCACTGGCGTTGCGTTGTGTGTGCTCGATCTGTCCGGCCTCAAGCAGGTATTCGACAAAGCACAGATCCAGACCAGCGACCAGCTCAAGGCCTGGCTCGACCAACCGGCCCAGCGCCAGCAACTGCTGCAGGAACTGCGCGTCACCGAGGTCAATCAGGTGGCGCTGCAACTGCTCAATGTCAATTCCTGTGAGCACGCCTGGCAGTTGCTGATCGATGGCCATCCGCACAGCCAGTGTGCCATCGGCAACCAGGTGCTCGACGCGGTTCTGCAGCAGCAAAAACAGCTGGAGCTGGAAATCAGACTGCCGGACATCAACGGCCGCGATCAGCACCTGTGGATGGTCCTGCGCCTGCCCGAGGAACAGCACGACTATAAAGCGGTGATCCTCAGCATCAACGACATCACCAGCCGCAAGCTGATCGAACTGTCGCTGCTGGAGCGCGAAGGTTTCTGGTCGGACGTGGTGCGCACCGTGCCGGACCATCTGTATGTGCAGGACGTGATCAGCCAGCGGATGATTTTCAGCAACCACCACCTCGGCCAGACCCTCGGTTACAACCGCTCCGAGCTGCACCAGATGGGCGAGTACTTCTGGGAAATCCTCCTGCACCCGGAGGATGCCGACTATTACCACCGCTCGCGGCAGATGCAGCGGCACGCCGGGTACAGCCAGCTGTTGCAGTGCCAATTGCGCTTCCGCCATCGCGACGGCAAATGGCGGCGCTTCGATATTCGTGAGCAGGCGCTGGCCCGTGACAAACATGATCAGGTCACGCGGATCATCGGCGTGGCCAAGGACATCACCGAGCAGATCGAGGCCAGCGAATCGCTGCGCGACAGCGAGCAGCGCTACCGCATGCTCGCCGAAAGCATCAGCGATGTGATTTTCTCCACCGACAGCAAGCTGTCGTTGAACTACGTCAGCCCGTCGGTGCAGGCGGTGCTGGGTTACGACGCCGAGTGGATCTTCCAGAATGGCTGGCAATCGACGATCGCCAACCCGCAGCAGCTATCCGGCATCTACACCTTGATGGATCGGGTCAGCAAAGCGCTCGACAAGCCTGAGCAACTCGCGCAACTGCGAAGCCAGGTACAGACGCAGATGTTCCTGTTCGACTGCCTGCGCGCCGACGGCCGCAAGATTCCGATCGAGCTGCGGCTGGTGCTGGTGTGGGACGAACACGGCGCGTTCGAAGGCGTGCTCGGCGTCGGTCGCGACATCAGCCAGCAGCGCCGCGCCGAGAAAGACTTGCGCATGGCCGCCACCGTATTCGAGCACTCGACCTCGGCGATCCTGATCACCGACCCCGCCGGTTACATCGTGCAGGCCAACGAAGCCTTCAGCCGGGTCAGCGGTTACGCGGTGTCGGAGGTGCTCGATCAGTTGCCGAACATGCTCACCGTCGACGAGCAACAGGACGCGCACCTGCGCTACGTGCTCAAGCAATTGCATCAGCACAGCACCTGGGAAGGCGAAGTCTGGCTCAAGCGCCGTAACGGCGAGCATTACCCGGCGTGGGTCGGCATCACGGCGGTACTCGACGATGAAGGCGATCTGGCCAGTTACGTGTGCTTCTTCAGCGACATCAGCGAGCGCAAGGCCAGCGAACAACGCATCCATCGTCTCGCTTACTACGACGCCCTGACCCACCTGCCGAACCGCACGCTGTTCCAGGATCGTCTGCACACCGCGCTGCAATCGGCCGAACGGCAGAAGTCATGGGTGGTGCTGATGTTCCTCGACCTCGACCGCTTCAAACCGATCAACGACTCCCTCGGCCACGCGGCTGGCGACCGCATGTTGAAAGACATGGCCACGCGGTTGCTGGCCTGCGTCGACGATGACGACACCGTGGCGCGCATGGGCGGTGACGAGTTCACCTTGCTCCTGCAACACCGCTCCAGCCGCGAAATGGCGCTGAACCGAGCGAT
Source organism: Pseudomonas sp. FW305-3-2-15-E-TSA4 (assembly GCF_058787295.1). Taxonomy (NCBI): domain Bacteria; kingdom Pseudomonadati; phylum Pseudomonadota; class Gammaproteobacteria; order Pseudomonadales; family Pseudomonadaceae; genus Pseudomonas; species Pseudomonas sp. FW305-3-2-15-E-TSA4. The sequence continues at coordinate 48,420 of NZ_JBYSZP010000011.1, forward strand.
TCATGTGGCCGAGCAGATTCTCGCCAGCCTGGTGCGTCCATTTGTGCTGGAAGGTCGCGAGTTCTTCGTCACCGCCAGTATCGGCATCGCCCTGAGCCCGCAGGACGGCAACGAACTCAGCCAGTTGATGAAGAACGCCGACACCGCGATGTACCACGCCAAGGAGCGCGGCAAGAACAACTTCCAGTTCTATCAGGCCGACATGAACGCCAGTGCGCTGGAACGTCTGGAGCTGGAAAGCGACCTGCGTCATGCGCTGGAGCAGAACGAATTCGTCCTGTATTACCAGCCGCAATTCAGCGGCGACGGCAAACGCCTGACTGGCGCCGAAGCGCTGCTGCGTTGGCGTCATCCGCGTCGCGGGCTGGTGCCGCCGGGGGATTTCATTCCGGTGCTGGAAGAGCTGGGTCTGGTGGTGGACGTTGGCGACTGGGTGATCAGCGAGGCCTGCCGTCAGCTCAAGACCTGGCACCAGAACCGCGTGCGCGTGCCGAAGGTCTCGGTGAACATTTCGGCGCGGCAGTTCTCCGATGGCCAGCTCGGTACGCGCATCGCCACGATCCTGCGCGAAACCGGGCTGCCACCGGCGTGTCTGGAGCTGGAGCTGACCGAAAGTATCCTGATGCGCGAAGTCAGCGAAGCAATGCAGATTCTGGCCGGGCTGAAAAACCTGGGCCTGAGCATTGCGGTCGACGACTTCGGCACCGGTTATTCGTCGCTGAACTACCTCAAGCAATTTCCGATCGACGTGCTGAAGATCGACCGTACCTTCGTCGACGGCCTGCCGTCCGGCGAGCAGGACGCGCAGATCGCTCGCGCAATCATCGCCATGGCCCACAGCCTCAATCTGGCGGTAATCGCCGAAGGCGTGGAAACCCATGAGCAACTGGACTTCCTGCGCGAGCACGGCTGCGATGAGGTTCAGGGCTATCTGTTCGGACGGCCAATGCCGGCGAGCCGGTTTGAAGCGCAGTTCAGTAACGACGCCCTCTTCATGTTCGACTGAACATCGGCGGCGCGCCCTTCGCGAGCAGGCTCGCTCCCACTGGGATTGATGTCGATCACAAAATCGCAGGCCTGCCTCGATTACTGTGGGAGCGAGCCTGCTCGCGAAGAGGCCTTCAAAGGCACCGCACATCTGGCATGAACGCCACTTGTCTGCGACATGATGTCGTTTCATATGCCATCCAAAACCCATTGGGTTAGAATGCCCCCCTTTTCTGCCCCCGATCCTTGAGGACCGCCATGTTCAGCCGTGATTTGACTATTGCCAAGTACGACGCCGATCTCTTTGCCGCCATGGAGCAAGAAGCTCAGCGCCAGGAAGAGCACATTGAGCTGATCGCTTCGGAAAACTACACCAGCCCTGCGGTGATGGAAGCTCAAGGCTCGGTACTGACCAACAAGTACGCCGAAGGCTACCCGGGCAAGCGCTACTACGGTGGTTGCGAGTACGTCGACGTTGTTGAACAACTGGCCATCGACCGCGCCAAAGAGCTGTTCGGCGCCGATTACGCCAACGTTCAGCCGCACGCCGGTTCCCAAGCCAACGCCGCTGTCTACCTGGCTCTGCTGCAAGGTGGCGACACTATCCTGGGCATGAGCCTGGCCCACGGTGGTCACCTGACCCACGGTGCCAGCGTTTCCTCCTCCGGCAAGCTGTACAACGCGGTGCAGTACGGCATCGACGCCAATGGCCTGATCGACTACGACGAAGTCGAGCGTCTGGCTGTAGAACACAAGCCGAAAATGATCGTGGCCGGTTTCTCTGCCTACTCGCAAATTCTCGACTTCCCGCGCTTCCGCGCCATCGCTGACAAAGTCGGTGCCTACCTGTTCGTCGACATGGCTCACGTAGCCGGTCTGGTCGCCGCTGGCGTCTACCCGAACCCGGTGCCATTCGCGGACGTGGTCACCACCACCACGCACAAGACCCTGCGCGGTCCACGTGGCGGTCTGATCCTGGCACGCGCCAACGCCGACATCGAGAAGAAGCTGAACTCCGCGGTATTCCCGGGCGCCCAGGGCGGCCCGCTGGAGCACGTGATCGCCGCTAAAGCGATCTGCTTCAAGGAAGCACTGCAGCCTGAGTTCAAGGCTTACCAGGAACAAGTGGTGAAGAACGCCCAGGCCATGGCCGAAGTGTTCATCGAGCGCGGTTTCGACGTGGTGTCCGGCGGTACCAAGAACCACCTGTTCCTGCTGTCGCTGATCAAGCAGGACATCTCCGGTAAAGACGCCGACGCCGCGCTGGGCAAAGCGTTCATTACCGTGAACAAGAACTCCGTGCCTAACGACCCACGCTCGCCGTTCGTCACTTCCGGCCTGCGCTTCGGTACTCCGGCTGTGACCACTCGCGGCTTCAAGGAAGCAGAGTGCAAAGAGCTGGCCGGCTGGATCTGCGACATCCTGGCTGACCTGAACAACGAAGCGGTGATCGACGCCGTTCGTGAGAAAGTCAAAGCCATCTGCAAGAAACTGCCGGTGTACGGCGCGTAATCGCGACGCCAAATCCGCAGCATGAAAAACCGGCCAAGTGATTGGCCGGTTTTTTTATGCCCACATTTTTTCAAACGCCTGAACCGCTCAAGAATGGGACTCACCGCACAACTGGTCAGACCGGTCATGCCAATTCATCAATTTTCACTTGCGATCCGCAAAAATCCGCGCCTAGACTGCACCCGCACTGGACATACCGGTAAGACCACAATAATTAAGTTCTGAATCTGATGCGCCCAAAGGCGCACGGCAGCCAGGACACCGACCAGGATTCCTCCCATGCTCAGATGGTGCTCGCGTTCAATCTTCCTCCAAGTGGTTCTCGGACTGGTGCTCGGCATCGTCTGCGGGCTGACCCTTCCCGAATATTCCGCTCAGCTCAAACCACTGGGTGACGGCTTCATCAAACTGATCAAGATGCTTATCGGCCTGATCGTGTTCTGCGTGGTGGTCAGCGGTATCAGCGGCGCGGGCGATCTGAAGAAAGTCGGGCGCATCGGCCTCAAGTCGGTGATCTACTTTGAAGTGCTGACCACCCTCGCGCTGGTGATCGGTCTGGTATTCGCCTTCAGCACCGGAATCGGCAGCGGCGCGAATATCCATCTGGAGCAACTGTCCGCCGCCGACATGGGCGATATCGCTGAACGCGGCCAGCACATGCACACCACCACCCAGTTCCTGATGGACCTGATCCCGACCTCGGTGCTGGGAGCTTTCGCCGACAACAACATTTTGCAAGTGCTGTTGTTCTCGGTGCTGTTCGGCAGTGCGCTGAATCTGGTGGGCGAAGCGGCCTCCGGAATCTCGCGGCTGATCAACGAACTGAGCCATGTGATCTTCCGGATCATGGGCATGATCGTGCGCCTGGCGCCGATCGGCGTGTTCGGCGCCATCGCCTTCACCACCAGCAAGTACGGCCTCGATTCGCTACAGCACTTGGGCAGTCTGGTCGGCCTGTTTTACCTGACCTGCATGGCGTTCGTCAGCGTGATCCTCGGCGTGGTAATGCGCGCCTCGGGCCTGCGTCTGTGGCCGCTGCTCAAGTACCTGCGTGAAGAGCTGCTGATCGTCATGGGCACCGCTTCTTCCGACGCCGTGCTGCCACAGATCATGCGCAAACTTGAACACCTGGGGATTGGCAGCTCGACGGTCGGGCTGGTGATTCCCACCGGCTATTCGTTCAACCTCGACGGTTTCTCGATCTACCTGACCCTGGCCATCGTGTTCATCGCCAACGCCACCGGCACGCCACTGGCGATGACCGATCTGCTGACAATTCTGCTGGTGTCGCTGATCACTTCCAAGGGCGCCCACGGCATTCCCGGCTCGGCGCTGGTGATTCTGGCGGCGACCCTGACGGCGATTCCGGCGATTCCAGTGGTCGGCCTGGTGCTGGTACTGGCAGTGGACTGGTTCATGGGCATCGGCCGGGCGCTGACCAATCTGATCGGCAACTGCGTCGCCACCGTGGCCATCGCCCGTTGGGAAAAGGACATCGATGTGCAACGCGCAAACAAAGTACTCAGCGGTCAGCAGGGCTACACCTTTCAACCGCGTAAAACCGGAACTCCGGCGCACCAGCAAGAGTTCTGATTTTCAACCCTGTAGGAGCTGCCGCAGGCTGCGATCTTTTGATCTTGTTTGCGGCATCCCCTATGGGCTTACGGAGCTAGACAAGTGATCACCACATCAACCGTCGTCAACTCAGTCGTAGAAAAACTGCGCGCCGCCCTCGCCCGTGGTCAGTGGCGCTCCGGCGACATGCTGCCGGGCCAGCGCGAACTGGCCGAACAACTGGGCATCAGTCGTCCGAGCCTGCGCGAAGCGGTGATCGTCCTGGAAACCCTTGGCCTGGTGCGCTCGATGCCGGGCAAAGGCGTGGTGGTGCTCGACGCCCAGCTCAGTGACAGCCAGAGCCACGACAGCGCGGTGGCCGGCGCCAGCCTCGAAGACGTGCTGCAACTGCGCTACACCCTTGAGCCATTCATCGTCGGTCTGGTCGCGCAGTCGATCAGCAGCAAGGAAGTCGGCCAGTTGCGCCTGACCCTGATGGACATGCGCGAAGCCCTCGAAGCGGGCGACAGCGAAGCCGGGGTCAGCGCCTACATCGCCTTCCACGAGGAGCTGTTCACCCTGACTTCGAACCCGATTTTCCAGAGTGTGGTGCAGCAAACGAGCAATGCCCTCAAGCAAAGCGCCGAAGTGCTGCGCAATTCGCCTGAGCATCTGGCCGAACGCCTGGAAGAAAACGAAGCGGTGGTACGCGCAATCCGCAGCAAGAACAGCGCTCAGGCCAGCGCCGAAATGCGTCGGCACATTCTGCGCGAAGGCCAACGGATGGGCGTTGAATTGAACATTCCGGATGACAACCTCAGCCACTGATTGATTCACACTGGAGACCGGCCATGAACAGCCTTGCCACGTCGCCGCACACTCGTCAGATGTCGGCCCCCCTGCCCTTCTCCCGCCTGCAGGCGTCGGCAGACGATCTGTACCCGCGGCTGTTCGACGCGATTCTGGACCGGCGAATCGACCCGGCCAGCCGCTTCACCGAAGACAGTCTCAAGCAGATGTTTGGCGTCAGCCGCGCCGATGTGCGCCGGGTGCTGACGCAGTTGTCCCATGAGCAGGTGATTGTGCTGCGCGCCAACCATCGGCCACGGGTCGCCACACCGGATGCCGAGCAGACCCGGCAAACCCTGCACGCCCGGCGCCTAACCGAAGCGACGCTAGTGCGTCTGGCTTGTCAGAATGCCTCAGCGGAGAGTTTGAAACGCTTGCGCACGCTGGTCGAGCGTGAACGTCTGGCCGTGACACAGGAACGCCGTGCGGCGGCGATTCGTTTGTCCGGCGAGTTTCATCTGCAGCTGGCACAAATGGCGGGGAATGCACCGTTGGCACATTTTCTTGGCAGTCTGGTGCCGTTGACGTCGCTGGCGATTGCGCGGTGTGATGGATCGACGCTGGGTTGCTGCGCGTGGCAGGAGCATCTGGCGATTGTCGATGTGGTCGCGTCTGGGGATATGTCCATGGCTGAGCGACTGATGAATCAACACCTGGATCATCTTGAGCAGACCTTGCTGGGTACAGCCCTTGAGCATCGTGTCGCCGGTTAGATCGCCTTCGCGAGCAAGCCCGCTCCCACAGTGAATTGCATTCCCCCTGACAGAATGCGGTCTACTGTGGGAGCGGGCTTGCTCGCGAAGGCGTCAGCCCTGGCGCCGAAGAATCATCAGGCAGAAGTCACTCTGGCAAACCCCGCCCGAATCTTCTCTTCCGGCAGATCATCGGCAATAAACACAATCACACTTTCCCGCGCCTCACCCTCGGCCCATTCGGTGTCCCAGTCGAAACCGTAAAGCTTCAGCACGCCCTGAAACACCAGCCGCCGATCCTCGCCAGCGATGTTCAACACGCCCTTGTAGCGCAACAACTGCTTGCCATGTTCTTCCAGCAGCTCATTCATGAACTCGCTGAGTTGATCGATATCCAGCGGCTGGTCTGTGCGCAGCACCAGACTGGAGATGCGGTCGATGGAAGGCGCCTTGCTCACCGGGCGCAGGCTCACCCCGCCGCCCAGGTCAGCATTGAGGTTGAAGCCGCGCACGTCGAGCAGTTCCGCCAGATCGATGTTGCCGTGCTCGACCACACGGATCGGCGCGCGACGATTGATCCGCGTCAGGCGTTCGCTCAGTGCGTTGAACGTGGCTTCATCCACCAGATCGGTCTTGCTCACCAGCAAGCGGTCGGCGAAACCGATCTGCGCCTGAGCAATTGTCTGGGTCAGGTGCTGGTCGGCATGAGCGGCATCCACCAGGGTAATGATGCCGTCGAGCAGATAGCGTTCGCGCAGTTCTTCATCGATGAAAAAGGTCTGTGCCACCGGGGCCGGGTCGGCCAGACCGGTGCACTCGATCACCAGACGGTCGAAGGCGATTTCACCGCTGTCCAGGCGTTCGAGCAGCAGGTACAGGGCCTTGGTCAGATCGGTGTGGATGGTGCAGCAGACGCAGCCGTTGGCCAGGGTCATGACTTGCACCGGTTCGACGCCGAGCAACTGGGTGTCGATGCCGGCGTCGCTGAATTCGTTCTCGATCACGGCGATCTTCAGGCCATGCTCGGCTTTGAGCAGATGGCGCAACAAGGTGGTCTTGCCGGCACCGAGGAAACCGCTGAGTACCGTTACAGGTATGGGAGAAGACAAAACACGATCTCCTGAAACAAACACAAAACAAATGTGGGAGCGAGCCTGCTCGCGAAAGCGGTGTGTCAGTCAAATCATTCATCAACTGACACTCCGTATTCGCGAGCAGGCTCGCTCCCACAGGGGGATGACCTCAACCGCAGGCTGTCAGCTCAACAGCACTTCGGCCCACCCTTGCCACCGTAACGCGCTTCCTGACGTTCGCGGAAGAACATCTCGTAGCTCATCACCGGTTTGTCCGGGTGTTTGGTTTGCATATGCTCGACGTAGGTGTCGTAGTCGGGCATGCCGACCATCAGGCGTGCGGCCTGACCGAGGTATTTACCGAGGCGACTCAGGTCATTGAACATGGTGCAATCCTCTGGTTACGCGTCCGGCAGGGCCTGGAATGGCGATTCTTTATCCGTTCGCTCTTTTTTGCCCCAGGCAGCGATGCCGACCTTGAGCGCATAGAACAGGATGCTGAAGACCACGAACAGGAACAGCGCCGTGAGCGTTGCGTTGGTGTAGGCGTTGAAGATCACGTGCTGCATCTGCTCGATACTCTTGGCCGGGGCAATGACTTGCCCGGCGGCCAGGGCATCGCTGTACTTCTTGGCCAGCGACAGGAAGCCGATCGCCGGGTTGGCGTCGAACAGCTTGATGAAGCCTGCAGTGGTGGTGCAGATCAGCAGCCAGGCGGCTGGCAGCAGGGTGACCCAGATGTAGCGCTGACGCTTCATCTTGATCAGGACCACGGTGCCGAGCATCAGCGCGATACCGGCCAGCATCTGGTTGGAGATACCGAACAGCGGCCACAGGGTGTTGATGCCGCCCAGCGGATCGATCACGCCCTGATACAGCAACCAGCCCCACATCGCCACACAACCGGCGGTGGCGATCAGGTTGGCAGTCCACGATTCGGTGCGCTTGAGCGCCGGAACGAAGGAGCCGAGCAGGTCCTGCAGCATGAAGCGCCCGGCACGGGTGCCGGCGTCTACAGCGGTCAGGATGAACAGCGCTTCGAACAGAATCGCGAAGTGGTACCAGAACGCCATGGTGTTTTCACCCGGCAGGACACTGTGCAGGATCTGCGCGATACCGACCGCCAGGGTCGGCGCGCCGCCGGCACGGGCGAGGATGGTGGTTTCGCCGATGTCGTGAGCCACGGCTTGCAGCGCCTCCGGCGTGATCGCGAAGCCCCAGCTGCTGACCATCTGCGCCACCGATGCGACGTCACCGCCGACCACGGCGGCCGGGCTGTTCATGGCGAAGTACACGCCCGGCTCGATCACCGAAGCGGCAACCATGGCCATGATCGCCACAAACGATTCCATCAGCATGCCGCCGTAACCGATGTAACGCGCGTTGGTTTCGTTATCCAGCAACTTCGGCGTGGTGCCCGAAGAGATCAGTGCGTGGAACCCGGACACCGCACCGCAAGCGATGGTGATGAACAGGAACGGGAACAGACCGCCCTTCCACACCGGGCCGGTGCCGTCGACGAACTGGGTCAGCGCCGGCATTTTCAGCTCGGGCATGGTCACCAGAATGCCGATCGCCAAGGCGATGATGGTGCCGATCTTGAGGAACGTCGACAGGTAGTCGCGTGGCGCGAGGATCAGCCACACCGGCAACACGGCGGCGACGAAGCCATAACCGATCAGCATCCAAGTGATTTGCACGCCGGTGAAGCTGAAGGCCTTGGCCCACACCGGATCAGCGGCAATCTGCCCGCCGAGCCAGATCGAACCGAGCAGCAGCAACACACCGATGACCGAGATCTCGCCGATGCGGCCCGGGCGGATGTAGCGCATGTAGATGCCCATGAACATCGCGATCGGGATGGTCGCCATCACGGTGAAGATGCCCCATGGGCTCTCTGCCAGTGCCTTGACCACGATCAGCGCCAGCACCGCGAGGATGATGATCATGATCAGGAAGCAGCCGAACAGGGCGATGGTGCCGGGGATGCGGCCCATTTCTTCACGCACCATGTCGCCCAGGGAACGGCCGTTGCGCCGGGTCGACATGAACAGAACCATGAAGTCCTGCACCGCGCCCGCCAGCACCACCCCGGCAATCAGCCACAGCGTGCCGGGCAGATAACCCATCTGCGCCGCCAGTACCGGGCCGACCAGAGGTCCTGCGCCGGCGATGGCCGCGAAGTGGTGACCGAAAAGAATGTGTTTGTTGGTTGGAACGTAGTCCAGACCGTCGTTGTTGAGCACGGCGGGGGTGGCCCGACGCGGATCGAGTTGCATCACATTGTTGGCGATGAACAGGCTGTAGTAACGGTACGCGACCAGATAAATGGCCACTGCCGCGACCACGATCCACAAGGCGTTGATCGCCTCTCCTCGGCGCAATGCCACTACGCCCAGGGCGCACGCTCCTACGATTGCCAGCACTAGCCAGGGTAAGTGGCGTAGCAGGCTATTATTATTTTTCATTTTATTATTCCAGCCAGGGTGGACAAGAAAGACAGCCACCCCGAGTTTAGCGCTTACGGCGCCAAAGGCCATACCCCGACGTTGGTCTAGACGGCTCGTTGATTGGCAGCCACCCGCGAGTCGGGTCTATAGTCAGCGAACTCTCCCGAGGATTGCGCCATGAGCGAACACCCAGCCAATCGCCGTCGCTTCAAACGTATTGCGTTCGATGCCAGAACCGAGTTGCGCCAAGGTGAATATATCTGGCCGGTGAAACTGATCGACCTGTCGCTCAAAGGGCTGCTGATCGAACGGCCGGAGCCGTGGCTTGGGGATAGGGAGCAGGATTTCTTCGTCAACATTCATCTGAGCGATGATGTCGATATCGAGATGGATGTACACCTGGCTCACGAAGATCACGGACAACTAGGCTTCGTCTGCCGGCATATCAGTCTGGAGTCGATCCAGCGCTTGCGACGGTTGATCGAGCTCAACCTGGCTGACGAAGCCGAGCTTGAGCGCGAACTCGGCGCCCTGATCGAAATCTAGCCATCAATACAAATCCCCTGTGGGAGCGGGCTTGCCCGCGAAGAAGCCGTGTCAATCAACATTGATTTCGACTGACACACCGCTTTCGCGGGCAAGCCCGCTCCCACAGGACTATTCGAACAATGCGTCGAGCGCCTGTTCCAACCGGGTCACGGCAATGATCTGCAACCCCGGCGGCGCCTCTTTCGGTGCATTGCCCTTGGGCACGATCGCCCGTTTGAAGCCATGCTTGGCCGCTTCCTTCAAGCGCTCCTGGCCGCTCGGCACCGGACGCACCTCGCCGGACAAACCGACTTCGCCAAACACCAGCAGATCATGCGGCAACGGCCGGTTGCGCAGGCTCGACATCACCGCCGCCATCAACGCCAGGTCGGACGCGGTCTCCAGCACCTTCACCCCGCCGACCACGTTGAGGAACACGTCCTGATCATGGGTCGGAATGCCGCCATGGCGATGCAATACCGCCAACAACATCGCCAATCGGTTCTGATCAAGGCCCAACGTCACGCGCCGTGGATTGGCCAGATGGCTGTCATCGACCAACGCCTGCACTTCCACCAGCATCGGCCGGGTGCCTTCCCAGGTGGCCATCACCACACTGCCCGGGACTTCTTCCTGGGCACGGGTGAGAAAAATCGCCGAAGGGTTGGAGACTTCTTTCAGGCCCTTGTCGGTCATGCCGAACACGCCCAGTTCATTGACCGCACCGAAACGGTTTTTCACCGCCCGCAACAAACGCAAACGGCCATCGGATTCGCCTTCGAAATACAGCACGGTGTCGACCATGTGTTCGAGAACCCTTGGGCCTGCCAATGCGCCTTCCTTGGTGACGTGACCGACGAGGAAGATCGCCGTGCCACTCTGCTTGGCATAACGCACCAGCAGCGCCGCGCTCTCACGTACCTGCGAGACGCCACCCGGCGCTGATTGCAGCTGTTCGGTGAAAATCGTCTGGATCGAGTCGATCACCATCACCTTGGGTTTTTCCTGACGGGCGGTGGCGATGATGGTTTCGATGCAGGTTTCGGTCATCACCCGCAGTTGATCCTGGGGCAACCCCAAACGCCGGGCGCGCATCGCCACTTGCTGCTGGGATTCTTCGCCGGTGACGTACAGCGCCGGCATGCTCTTGGCGAGGTTGCACAGGGTCTGCAACAGAATCGTCGACTTGCCGATGCCCGGATCACCACCGATCAGCACCACCGAACCGTCGACCAGACCGCCACCCAAGACTCGATCCAGCTCACCGGACGCAGTGGAGAAACGTGGAATCTCCTCGATGCTGACTTCGGCCAGGGTCTTGATCTGCGCTTGCTGCCCGGCCCAGCCGGTACGCCCGGTGGGCGCCGTGGCCCCGCCGCTTTCGATCATGGTTTCGGTCAGGGTGTTCCAGGCGCCGCACTCGCCGCACTGGCCCGCCCACTTGGGAAAGGTTGCGCCGCACTCGGTGCAGCCGTACATGCGCTTGGCCTTGGCCATCTGGATCCCCCGGCAAAAACCGCGATGATAACGCAGCCACCGCTCAGCGCGGCGCGGCGGTACGGATTTCGCCGTTGGCCAGACGCGCGGCGCTGTTGCCCAGCGGGTCTTCGGCATTGAGATCGGCGCCTTTGGCCTTGAGCGCATCGAGCAGTTCGACACGCTTGAACAACCCGGCGTACATGGCCGCAGTCTGGCCTGCGCCGTTGCGCTGATCGGGGCTGCAATCGGTGGCCATCAGCCTTCGAGCAATCTGTATCTCGCCTTTGAAAATCGCGCCCATCAGCGCTGTGTTGCCACGTTGGTCCTGCGCGCAGGCATCAGCGCCCGCCGCCAGTAACCGGTCAACTGCCGCACCCTGGCCGTGATACGCCGCCAGAATCAAAGCGGTGTAGCCCTTGCTGTCGCGGGTATCGAGGGAATAACCGGACTCGATAAAGGTCTCGAGCATCGGCACATCACCACGCCGGGCGGCATCGAAATAGTAATCCTGCAACTGCGCCTTGATCGCCTCGGGGTTCTGTTCGGCCAGCGCTGCAAATGACAGGCAACCGAGCAACAGTAAAAGAAAGGCACGCATAAACGCTCTCCTTGGGCAGAGCGGGGCCTGAGTCAGGCCCCGCGTTGCATGGCGTCGAGATCAGTCGACCAGTTTCGCTGCCAGCGCCTTGACCCGGCTCAGATCACCCTTGGCCACTTTGGTCACACCGGTGCCGTATTCCGGATCTGCCTTATAAAGAAAGGACAGGATGATGTGCTTGCTCTCGTCATCGGTGGTCGCCAGCGAACCGCCGAAGCTGGTGATCAGGTCCTGACGCTCCTGCTGGCTGAACGAGCGATACAGATCCCCGGCCTGTTTGAAGTTCTGCTCACGCTGAATCTTCGCCTGCTGGGTGCTGCCCGACAGTGCCAGCTGGCTGTAACGCGCGCTTTGCGGCTCTTCACGCGGTTGCATGCGGCTTGGCTGATAGTTCACGCCAGACGCCGTGGCACCGAAGTTCATCGCACCGTCCTGATTGCCATTGTTGACCGCAACTTTTGGCGCATTGATCGGAAGTTGCAGGCCGTTTGCACCCAGGCGATACATCTGCGTATCGGCATAAGAAAACACTCGACCTTGCAACAGACGATCTTCTGAAGGTTCGATACCCGGCACAACATTGGCCGGGGCCATGGCAACTTGTTCGGTTTCCTGGAACACATTGGCCGGATTACGGTTCAACACCATTTGTCCAACTTTTCGCTCAGGAACATTCGGCCAGATTTTGGTAGCGTCCAATGGATCGAAATCAAACTTGGACAAATCTTGCGGATTCAGCACTTGGATGTACAAGTCCCATTTCGGGAAATCACCCTTATTGATATGACTGACCAGATCATTAGTCATATGACTGTAATCTTTGCCCTGAACTTTCTCGACTTGTTCAGGTGTCAGGTTTTTGATGCCCTGCAAACTTTTCCAGTGGAACTTCACATAGTGCACTTCGCCATTGGCGTTAACCAACTTGTAGGCATGCACGCCATTACCGTCCATTTCCCGATAACTGGCTGGAGTACCCGAATTGGAATACAGCTCGGTCAGCGTGCGAGTGGCTTCCGGCACGTGGGAGAAGAAGTCGAAACGACGCGAGTCATCGTCAAGGTTGGTGCGTGGATCGGGTTTGAACGCATGGACCATGTCCGGAAACTTGATCGCGTCGCGAATGAAGAAGGTCGGGAAGTTGTTGCCGACCAGGTCCCAGTTGCCATCAGCGGTGTAGAACTTGGTGGCAAAGCCCCGTGGATCGCGCAGGGTTTCCGGGGAGTGGTTACCGTGAACCACTGCGGAGAAGCGCACGAACACTGGCGTCACCTGCCCGGCAGCGAATACCTTGGCCTTGCTCAGGTCGCTGAGGTCGTTGGTCACGGTGAACGTGCCATGGGCACCGGTACCGCGGGCATGCACCACACGCTCGGGAATGCGCTCACGGTCGAAACGCTGGAGTTTCTGGATCAGTTGCACGTCTTGCAGCAGCACCGGGCCGTTGGCGCCGGCGGTTTGCGAGTTCTGATTGTCGCCCACCGCTGCACCGTTATCCCGGGTCAGGGGCGCGGCGTGCACGGAGAAGGTCAACAGGCTGGCGGTGAGTACGCCGAGCGTACGGCGATGGGGAAAAGCCCCCAATCCAAGGGTGGAATTCATATCAGGTTCCTCTGGTTCTTTTGGGCGCATCCAGGTGCGCCAACCAGAGGCTAGAGGGCTAAGTCCGCGAACATAAATAGAAAGTTCGTAACCCGACGATTAAAAATTTTGGCTTCCCGATCAGCGTGTTACGGCGTATTTCGCGCGCGATTAGTGGCACTTTGCAAACTAATTGCAGATTTATCGGTCGATAAAAACGGGCATTGTAAGAAGGTGTTTCGCGCAGGACGCGTTTGCTGATTTACACTGCGTACACCAACCTCATCTGTAACAAGGAAATAACCTATGGGCGTGCTTAGTGAGTTCAAGGCCTTCGCGGTCAAAGGCAATGTGGTCGACATGGCCGTCGGTATCATCATCGGTGCCGCCTTTGGCAAAATTGTTTCGTCGTTTGTCGGCGACGTGATCATGCCGCCAATCGGCCTGTTGATCGGAGGGGTGGACTTCAGTGATCTGGCCATCACGCTTAAAGCCGCCGAGGGCAACGCCCCTGCCGTGGTCATGGCTTACGGTAAATTCATCCAGAGCATTCTGGACTTCGTGATTGTCGCCTTCGCGATCTTCATGGGTGTCAAAGCCATCAACCGCCTTAAACGCGAAGAAGCCGTAGCCCCTTCCCTGCCACCGGTTCCGACCAAGGAAGAAGAGTTGCTCGGTGAGATCCGCGATCTGCTCAAGGCCCAGAACAACCGGCCTTGACTGCTTGATGAATAAAGAACGGCGCCTGATGGCGCCGTTTTTTTACCAGTAGTTTTCCACCGCCACCTGTCCCGGCCGCCGCGTCAGGCTCAGGCTCATGTGGCGTTTCTTCAGCAGTGCCCGGGTGTCGTCGATCATCTGCGGATTGCCGCACAGCATGACGCGCGAGTGCTCGGGGGCCAGTTCAACGCCGGCTTCACGCTCCAGCTCGCCGCTTTCAATCAGGCTGGTAATACGGCCATGCAAGGCACCAGGAACCTTTTCTCGGGTAACGGTGGGAATGAACTGCAGTTTATGGGCGTGTTCTGCCAGGTAATCACGCTCGGACAGTTCTGCAATCAACGACTGATAGGCCAGTTCCCGCGCTTCGCGCACGCTGTACACCAGAATGATCCGCTCGAATCGCTCCCACACTTCGAAGTCCTGCAGAATCGACAGAAACGGCGCAACCCCGGTCCCGGTGGATAACAGCCACAAATCCCGACCGTCGACAAACCGATCCAGCGTCAGGTAACCAAAGGCCTGGCGTTCCACCAGCAGGGTATCGCCGACCTGCAAGCGACTAAGTTCACTGGTGAATTCGCCACCTGGCACCACGATGGAGAAGAACTCGAGAAACTCGTCGAAGGGTGAAGAGACCATCGAGTAAGCACGCCAGACCGTGCTGCCATCAGCCTTTGTCACCCCCAGGCGAGCGAATTGTCCCGCGCGAAACCTGAAGCCCGTATCGCGCGTGGTGCGCAGGGTAAACAGACTGGGGGTCAAAGGCTGCACGTCGAGCAAGGTCTGGGCAGTAAATTTATCTGCGCTGACAGTCATGGGGGCACTCCACGGAAAAGACCCTGACAGTCTCGCGCAAACCCAGAACATAAACACCACTGCTTTTGTAGTGGTTTACCGTTCAGACCGCCCGAAAAAATGAGAATTAAACCCAAATGCCGTTAATACAGCAGTATTCAAAGTCCGATTGAATGACAGGTTAAATCCAACGCGTTATTGATGACTAATAACCTTTCCAGCAACTAACCGCCCCCTCCAAGAGCAAAAAAATTCAACGCCATTTGTAAGACCTGTCCTACACTCGGTTGCGTGCAGGATCCGATTGGATCCATAAAAAGCACCCGACGAACGACTCATGGAGAGTGAGTGATGGAAATGTGGAAGGAGTCGCAATTAAAGCAACTGACTTTCGCAAGAGAAATAGAGACCGCTTATCCGATCTTGCTGCGATTCGCTCAAAATATTGGCTTCAATTTTTGTGCCATCTCATTGACATCAAACAATCGGAACGCTGACTTAAAGACCTTGCAAATCAATAACTATCCGAAAGAGTGGAACCAACTTTATGAAAGACAAAACTACAGAAAAATCGACCCGGTAGTAGCACACTGCAGTCATTCAATGCTGCCGATTGTCTGGACCGAGGACGTGTTTTCGCAAACCTTGTCGCTGTGGGACGCGCAACAGAGGCATGGGTTGCGACACGGTTGGTCCCAGTCGTTCCACCACGAAGACAGCGGGCTGTGCAGCACCCTGAGCCTTGCCAGGAAAAACGGTCCATTAAGTCCGCTCGAGTTATACGAGCATTTTGGCTATATGTTTTACGCAACCAGCCACCTGAGTGACCTGTTCGCCAAAACCTTGCCCAAACCGGCCAAAAAGCCCGTCCCCCCACGCCTTTCACCGCGAGAACTGGAAGTGCTCAAGCTCTCGGCGCTCGGCAAGACGGCCTATGAGATTGCCAGGATCCTCTGCCTGAGCGAGCGGACGGTGAATTACCACGTGCAAAACGTGATTCTCAAACTGAACGTCTGCAACAAGATTTCTGCGGTCATTGCCGCCAAGAGTTGCGGCCTTCTCGACATGCCCGCCCACTAAAAGCTGCGAGTATTTCAACGGAAAAAAACGTACCATTTGCAACCTTCCTGAGTGATGACGTGCGCCGCACGCCGCAGTCCACTCGGATGGTTCCGCCGCGCGACGCCCTGGGCTGCGGGCCACCCGTTGAATAACCAGAGTTCTCGCCCGATGCCCTTGCTCGAAACACCCTTTGCCCAACTCGACCTGATCCGCCAGCCCGAGCAGCAGAATGAACCTCTGCAAGCGTTCGATGCGGCTGACGAATACCTGCTCAATCATCTGGCCGCGCAACAACCGACGGCAGACACCCGGGTGTTGGTACTCAATGACAGCTTCGGAGCGCTGGCGGCGAGTCTGGCAGGCAAGGTTCAGGTCAGCAGCAGTGGCGACTCGTTTCTCGCATTCCAGGGCCTGGAAAAGAACTTGGTACGCAACGGCCTGGCATTTGATGCCGTGCGCGGGATTGCGGCCAGTGAGCCGTTGATCGGGCCGTTCGACCGGGTGCTGATCCGCGTGCCCAAGACGCTGGCATTGCTGGAAGAGCAACTGATCCGCCTGCAAGGGCTACTGGCACCCGGCGCCGAAGTGGTGGCAGCGGCCATGGTCAAGCATTTGCCGCGCGCAGCCGGTGATCTGCTGGAGCGTTACATTGGCCCGGTACAGGCTTCACTGGCGGTGAAGAAAGCTCGCCTGTTGATCGCAACGCCTGAAGCCAAAGCCCCGGCGACCTCGCCCTACCCTTCGCGTTATCAACTGGACGAGCCGGCCATCGAATTGCTCAACCACGCCAACGTGTTTTGCCGTGAAGGCCTGGATATCGGCACCCGAGCTTTTCTCCCGCACCTGCCCAAGAACCTCGGCAGCGCCCGCGTCGCCGACCTCGGCTGCGGTAACGGCGTACTGGCCATCGCCAGCGCCCTGCACAACCCCGACGCGCACTACACGCTGGTCGACGAATCGTTCATGGCCGTGCAATCGGCCGCCGAGAACTGGCGCGCCGCGCTGGGCGAGCGCGAAGTGCTCGTGCGCGCCGGCGATGGTCTGGCCGGCCAGGCGCCGCAATCGCTGGACGTAGTGCTGTGCAATCCGCCGTTCCATCAACAACAGGTGGTGGGCGATTTCCTCGCCTGGCGCATGTTCCAGCAGGCGCGCGAGGCGCTGGTGGTAGGCGGTGCGTTGTACATCGTCGGCAACCGGCACCTGGGTTATCACAGCAAGCTGGCGCGGCTGTTCCGTGGCGTCGAGCAAGTGGCGGCCACACCGAAGTTCGTGATTCTCAAAGCCCGCAAGTAAAGCGTCAGGCCAAAAAAAACCCTCCGCAATGCGGAGGGTCGTAGAACCGTGCCCAAGGGCAGCGGGACGGGATGTTTCAGTGTGTGGTCAGGCCGGCCGCGTTCATGAACAGGCGCATCAGGCTGGCGGCAATGAACAGCGCGCCGACGCTACCGATCCAGATCAGGGCCAACCAGCCGAGCCGCTGCCACAGCGGCTTTTTTTCGGCTTCTTCAATCTCGTGCAGGGAATGTTTGCCGTTCATTGCATCGTTCCTCTTGGGCGATGGCGTCGCTGAGGACGCCACCGCGAGACGGCTTGCTCTCACAAGGTGAGCAGAGCGAGAGATCAGTGGTAACCGTCTTCATGGGTGACCTTGCCGCGGAACACGTAGTAGCTCCAGAAGGTATAACCCAGGATGAACGGGATGATGAACAGCGTACCGACCAGCATGAAGCCCTGGCTCTGCGGCGGTGCGGCGGCGTCCCAGATCGAGATCGACGGCGGCACGATGTTCGGCCACAGGCTGATGCCCAGACCGCTATAGCCGAGGAAAATCAGCACCAGGGTCAGCAAAAACGGCATGTAGTTGGCATTGCGCGCCACCGCGCGGATCAGCCCGTACAGCGTCACCAGCACCAGAATCGGCACCGGCATGAACCAGAACAGGTTCGGCATGCTGAACCAGCGTGTCGCGATCTCGGGGTGAGCCAGCGGCGTCCACAGACTGACGATGCCGATCACCGCCAACAGCACGAATGCCAGCGGCCGCGCGAGGTTGTGCATCTGCTCCTGCAACTTGCCTTCGGTCTTCATGATCAACCAGGTGCAACCGAGCAAGGCATAGGCCACCACCAGCGCGGCGCCGCAGAACAGGGTGAACGGTGTCAGCCAGTCCAGTGAACCACCGGCGTATTGCCGATTGACCACCGGCAAACCGTCGATGAAAGCCCCGAGTGCCACGCCCTGGAAGAACGTCGCCGCCACCGAACCGCCGATGAACGCCTTGTCCCACAGGTGACGCTTGTCGTCCTTGGCCTTGAAGCGGAACTCGAACGCCACACCGCGGAAAATCAGGCCGATCAGCATGAAGATCAACGGCAGGTACAGCGCCGACAGCACCACCGAATAGGCCAGCGGGAACGCGCCGAACAACGCCGCGCCGCCCAGTACCAGCCAGGTTTCATTGCCGTCCCAAACCGGGGCGACGGTGTTCATCATCACGTCACGGTCGGTCTTGCCCGGGATGAACGGGAAGAGAATCCCGATCCCCAGGTCGAAGCCGTCCATGACCACGTACATCATGATGCCGAAGATGATGATCACGGCCCAGATCAGCGGAAGATCAATACCCATGAGTCAAATCTCCTTTTCCAGGCTGCGCTGCGAGTCGGCGTCGGTACCTTCATCATCGGCTGCGGACAACGGCCGAGCCGGAGTGCGTTTCTGGCCAGGACCACCTTCGTTGGTTTCCTTGCCTTCGTCGGTTTTCGGCCCTTTGCGCACCAGGCGCATCATGTAGCCAAGCCCCGCACCGAACAGCGCGAAATACACTACGACGAACATGATCAGGGTGATGCTCATCTGCATGAAACTGTGATTGGACGAGGCATCCGCCGTGCGCATCAGCCCGTAGACCACCCACGGCTGCCGACCGATTTCAGTGGTGAACCAGCCAGCGAGGATCGCGATCAGGCCGGACGGCCCCATCCACAGCGCCAGATACAGGAACGGCCGCGAGGTGTAGAGCGAATCGCGCTTGCGCAGCCACAGGCTCCACAGACCGGTGAAGATCATCAGGAAGCCGAGACCGACCATGACCCGGAACGACCAGAACACAATGGTCGAGTTCGGCCGGTCTTCAGGCGGGAACTCCTTGAGTGCCGGCACTTGCTTGTCCAGCGAGTGGGTGAGGATCAGGCTGCCGAGGTACGGAATCTCCACGGCGAACTTGGTTTTCTCTTCCTTCATGTCCGGCCAGCCGAACAGGATCAACGGGGTCGCTTCGTTGCCTTTGTTTTCCCAGTGGCCTTCGATCGCGGCGATTTTCGCCGGCTGATGCTCAAGGGTGTTCAGCCCGTGGAAGTCACCGATAACCGCCTGGATTGGCGCGACGATCAGCGCCATCCACATTGCCATCGACAGCATGGTGCGGATCGCCGGGTTGTCCTTGCCGCGAAGCAGGTGCCAGGCCGCCGACGAGCCAACGAAGAACGCCGTGGCCACGAACGCGGCGGTCGCCATGTGCATCAGGCGATACGGGAACGATGGGTTGAACACGATGGCCAGCCAGTCGGTCGGGATCACCTGGCCGTTGACGATCTCGAAGCCTTGCGGCGTCTGCATCCAGCTGTTGGAAGCGAGAATCCAGAATGTCGAGATCAGCGTGCCGATCGCCACCATCACCGTGGAGAAGAAGTGCAGTTTGCGTCCGACCTTGTTCCAGCCGAACAGCATCACCCCGAGGAAACCGGCCTCAAGGAAGAATGCCGTGAGCACCTCGTAGGTCAGCAACGGTCCGGTGACGGAACCGGCGAAGTCCGAGAAACGGCTCCAGTTGGTGCCGAACTGGTAAGCCATGACCAGACCGGAGACCACACCCATGCCGAAGTTGACGGCAAAGATTTTCGACCAGAAGTGGTAGAGATCCCGGTAAGTGTCGTTATGGGTTTTCAACCACAACCCTTCAAGCACCGCCAGGTAGCTCGCCAGACCAATGGTGATGGCCGGGAACAGGATGTGGAACGAGATGGTGAACGCGAACTGAATTCGGGCGAGATCGAGTGCCTCTAAACCGAACATAAGTCTTCCTCTGTCAGGTAATACCGGCATTGGGGCTTGTGGCCCCTGCCTACTGCCCCCACGGATATGGAGTGCGGCGAATTCTGATTCGTTCTTTTTTAACAGCCATCGCAACGCAGGGAGTCTGGCCAACGGGCCACCAGAGCATGGCCCGGGAGGGTCTTGATCTGGATCAAGCAACGTTAAAAGAGTAGTCCCATTTCCGACGAAGAACGGCGTGGTCGTTTGCCGCGTGACAAGTTGCCTCATTGCCTGGGCAACGTTCTGAAATACATCCCCAGAGCGGCACGACCTGTAGCGAGGGGATTCATCCCCGATGGGCGGCGAAGCAGCCCCACAGACATCCTGCCTTTTGGTGCATCGTCAATTTTTTACGACTGCTGCGCAGCCGATCGGGGATAAATCCCCTCACCACATTGAGATGAGGTATGCCAGGGAGCGATAGATGTCTGGCTAACTAAATTTTTTGTCATAGCAACTTCCTGTTACAGACTGGTGATAACCTCGCGGTTCCCCCAAGAGCCAGACCTGCCTTCAGATGCCCAGCCAAGAGCCCCTGCTGTTACGTCACCATCGTCCTTTTCTTGCGTTCTGGTTCGCCCGGATCTTTACCGCCAGTGGCTTTCAGATGCTTACCGTGGCGATCGGCTGGAATCTGTATCAACTCACCGGCAACGTGCTCGACCTGGGGCTGGTCGGGCTGGTGGAATTCGCACCACGGGTGCTGTTCATGCTGCACACCGGGCATGTCGCCGACCGCTATGACCGACGCCGGGTCGCGGCGATCTGTCAGTCGTTGCAGGCGTTGATTGCCCTGGCACTGGCCATCGGCAGTGCGACCGACCACGTCACCCGGGAAATGATCTTTATCCTCGCCTTCCTGCTCGGTGCCGCACGATCCTTCGAGATGCCGACGACCCAGGCGCTGCTGCCAAGTATCGTGCCCAGCGCCCTGTTTCCACGGGCGGTCGCCGCAGCGCAGTCGGCTCAACAGTCAGCCACCATTGTCGCTCCGGCCCTCGGTGGCTTGCTTTACGCGTTTGGCAGTGTCTGGGTCTACGGCCCGACGGTGTTGCTCTACGTCATCGCCTGCACCTTGATGCTCAACCTGCCCGCCCGACAAACGCCGCTGAACAAAGGCAAAGCCACGCTGGATTCGTTGCTGGCGGGTATCCGCTTCATTCGCAGCCGCCCGGACATTCTCGGGGCGATCTCGCTGGATCTGTTCGCGGTGTTGCTCGGTGGCGCTACGGCGTTGCTGCCGGTGTTCGCCAAGGACATCTTGCTCACCGGGCCGTGGGGCTTGGGCCTGCTGCGCTCGGCGCCGGCGGTAGGCGCGTTGGGGATGTCACTGTTTCTGGCGCGATTTGCCGTCGAGCGCAATGTTGGCCGGGTGATGTTCACCGCCGTTGGCGTGTTCGGCGTCGCAACCATCGCCTTCGGTCTGTCGACCTCGTTCTGGTTCTCGCTGGCGGTGCTGGTGGTGCTAGGCGCGGCGGACATGATCAGCATGGTGATCCGCGCCTCCTTCGTTCAGTTGGAAACCCCGGACGAAATGCGTGGCCGGGTCAGCGCGGTGAACGGCCTGTTCATCGGCGCCTCGAACCAGTTGGGCGAATTCGAATCCGGCCTCACCGCGCACTGGTTCGGCACCGTCCCGGCGGTGGTGATGGGCGGGATCGGCACGCTGGTGGTCACCGGAACGTGGATCAAACTGTTCCCGACCCTGGCCAACCGCGACCGGATGCATGTGCCGGTGGAAGAGGCGAAGGTCTGAGGCTCGTCAAACCAATATCTCCCCCGCCACTTTCACCCGCAATGCCTTGCCACCAAGCTGCTCAACCAGCGTCAGGGCAAAGGCCAGTGCGGCGCCGGAGCCCTGGGCGGTGATGCAATTGCCGTCGACCACCACCGGTTGATCAACAAACGTACAGCCCGACAGTTGATGGCTGGCACTCGGCAGGCAGGTCATGCGCCGTTGGCGCAATACACCTGAGGCTTGCAGGGCAATGGCCGGGGCTTCGCCGATGGCGGCGAACAGGCGTCCGGCGCTGGCCTGGTCCTTGAGCAATTGCTGCAGCGGCTGATGCGCCGCGAGATGTTGGGCGCCGACGGCACCACCGGGCAGGACGATCAGGTCGAAGGTCTGCGCCAATACATCAACCAGCATGCCATCGGCCGTCAGGCGCGTACCGCGCGCGCAGGTCAGCATGCGCCGGCCTTCGATGCTGGCCGCCACGACTTCAACGCTGGCGCGGCGCAGCACGTCGATCAGGGTCACGCTTTGCAGATCATCAATGCCCTCTGCGAGGGTAATCAGGGCTCTAAAGGTCATGGGCGCTATCCGCTGGGTGATCTTTCAAGCGTAGTCAGCTTTGCCTTGCCCTGTTCGATGACAGCCGTTACTTGATGTAAAGCTGGGCCGACAGGGTGTTGCGTGGCGCGTTGATCGAGGTGTTACTGAAGGTGAAGGTGCCTTCCTGCTTGCCCGCCAGATCAAAGGTATACAGTGAGCCGACGGTGTTGCTGCCGGGCTTGCACTCAGTCAGGTTGCCGTTATCAAAGGCGCACACCGGCGCCCGGGTGCCGTTGACTTCAAAACCATCGAGCGTGGCATGCGGCTGGTTCTGGCCATAGCCGATTTCCAGCACGAACACCTTGATGCTCGGGCCGCTGTGATCGCATCGGGTTTGCGGCTGGTTATCGCCGATGTCTTCCAGACCACAGGCCGGCGATTGAACCTTGATCACCTTCACTTCAGTCAACGGTGGCGCCGAGGCTGCCAGCGCCGCCGTCGACCCGGCCATCAGCCCGGCCACTACCCCGAAAGCCTTTATCCAGCGCTTGCCCATGTGATCACGTTTCCCCGAAAAATTCAGCGCGCAGTATGGCGCAGTTGGCCCTGTGGCAAAACTTCGACGACGTTCGGCACCAACAACCGCCATATTCCTCACGCTGCTGGTATGATGCGCGGCTTTTTCCGGCCCACCACAAATTCCCAGGCGCTTGCGACGGTCTGTGCTTTGCTGTTGAGGTCGATACATTCACGGCGCCGCGCGCGCCACGGGGAGCAGACATGCTGGAAAGGCTGTTTCAACTCAAGGCACACAACACCAACGTGCGTACCGAGATTCTGGCGGGCGTCACGACCTTCCTGGCCATGGCCTACATTCTGTTCGTCAACCCGAGCATCCTCGGCGAGACCGGCATGGACAAGGGCGCGGTGTTCGTCGCCACCTGTCTGGCAGCCGCCATCGGCTCGACCATCATGGGCCTGATCGCCAACTACCCGATCGCCCTCGCGCCAGGCATGGGCCTGAACGCCTTCTTCACTTACACCGTGGTCCTGCACATGGGCCACACCTGGCAAGTGGCGCTGGGCGCGGTGTTCATCTCGGCAGTGTGCTTCTTCCTGCTGTCGATCTTCCGCATCCGCGAATGGATCATCAACAGCATCCCGCTGCCGCTGCGCTCGGCGATTGCCGCCGGTATCGGCCTGTTCCTGGCGCTGATCGCCCTGCACAACGCGGGCATCGTGGTCAGCAACCCGGCGACCATGGTCGGCCTCGGTGACCTGAAAGCCCCGGCGCCGATCCTCGCCACCCTCGGCTTCGCCCTGATCGTCGCCCTCGAAGCGCTGAAAGTGCGCGGCGCAGTGCTGATCGGCATTCTGGCAGTGACCATCATTTCCATCGCCATGGGCTTCACCCCGTTCGGCGGCGTGACCTCGATGCCACCTTCGCTGGCCCCGACCTTCATGCAACTGGACATCAAGGGCGCGCTGGACATTGGTCTGGTCAGCGTGATCTTCGCCTTCCTGTTCGTCGACCTGTTCGACAACTCCGGCACCCTGATCGGCGTCGCCAAACGCGCCGGCCTGATGGGCAAGGACGGCCACATGCCGAAAATGGGCCGGGCACTGATCGCCGACAGCACCGCGGCGATGGCCGGCTCGCTGCTGGGTACTTCGACCACCACCAGCTACATCGAATCCGCGGCTGGCGTGAGCGCTGGCGGGCGTACCGGTCTGACGGCTGTAGTGGTAGCTATCCTGTTCCTGCTGGCGCTGTTCTTCTCGCCACTGGCGGCCAGCGTGCCAGCCTTCGCCACCGCGCCGGCGCTGCTGTTCGTCGCCGTGCTGATGACTTCCGGTCTGGCGGAAATAGACTGGGAAGACATCACCGTCGCCGCACCGGTCGTGGTCACCGCGCTGGCCATGCCGTTCACCTACTCGATCGCCAACGGCATCGCCTTCGGCTTCATCTCCTGGACCGTGATCAAGTTGCTGTCGGGCCGCGCCCGTGAGCTGAACCCGGCGCTGGTGATTCTGTCGATTCTGTTCGTGATCAAGTTGGGTTGGTTCAACGCATGACTTTCGATTCCCAGGCCTACGCCACTCAGCTCGAAGACAAGGTCACGCGTTTGCGTGATTTGCTGGCCCCGTTCGATGCGCCAGAGCCGACCGTGTTCGACTCGCCGCTGCAGAACTTCCGCCTGCGCGCGGAATTTCGCCTGTGGCGCGAGGCCGGTGAGCGGCACTACGCGATGTTTTCCCAGGACGACAAACGCACGCCGATCCTGATCGAAGAGTTCCCGATTGCCAGCCTGCGCATCAACCAGTTGATGCCGCAGCTCAAGGCGGCATGGCAGGCCAGTTCGGCGCTGAGCCACAAGCTGTTCCAGGTGGAGTTCCTGACCACCCTGGCCGGCGATGCGATGATTACCCTGTGCTATCACCGTCCGCTGGACGAACACTGGCATGCGGCCGCGTCGAAGTTGGCGGCTGATCTCAACGTCAGCGTCATCGGCCGCTCCAAGGGCAAGCGCGAAGTCATCGGCCACGATTACGTGGTGGAGAAACTCGACGTCGGTGGTCGCACCTTCAGCTACCGCCAGCCAGAAGGCGCGTTCACCCAGCCCAACGGCACGGTGAACCAGAAAATGCTCAACTGGGCCTATGAAGCATTGGGCGATCGTCCCGACGATCTGCTGGAGCTGTATTGCGGCAACGGCAACTTCACCCTGCCGCTCGCCACCCGTGTGCGCAAAGTGCTGGCCACCGAGATCAGCAAGACCTCGGTCAACGCCGCACTGAGCAACCTCAGCGAAAACGCTGTGGATAACGTCACGCTGGTGCGCCTGTCCGCCGAAGAGCTGACCGAAGCGCTGAACGAAGTGCGCCCGTTCCGTCGCCTGCAAGGAATCGACCTGAAGAGCTACGAGTTCGGCAGCGTATTCGTCGACCCGCCGCGCGCCGGCATGGACCCGGACACCTGCGAGCTGACCCGGCGCT
This sequence comes from Pseudomonas sp. FW305-3-2-15-E-TSA4, assembly GCF_058787295.1. NCBI lineage: Bacteria > Pseudomonadati > Pseudomonadota > Gammaproteobacteria > Pseudomonadales > Pseudomonadaceae > Pseudomonas > Pseudomonas sp. FW305-3-2-15-E-TSA4. Next base: position 73,670 of record NZ_JBYSZP010000011.1, read on the forward strand.
TCGACAACATCCTGTACATCTCCTGCAACCCGGAAACCCTGGCCGCCAACATCGCCCAACTGCACGACACGCACCGCATCACCCGCTGCGCGATGTTCGACCAGTTCCCGTGGACGCATCACATGGAGTCCGGGGTGTTGCTGACCCGCCGTTGATGGCGAATGCCGAATACAAAAAAGCCGTCGTGATTGACGGCTTTTTTGTGGGTGCAGTTTCTTGATCTGTGCGATCACCGAACATAAAACGTCGGACGCAACGCCGTTCAATTGACCATGGTAACCATCTGGTACATTTTACCTCCACAGGCTGAAACCTTCGGCCCAAGCCAAAAACAATAAGTGGAGTTTGCCCCCATGCCCCCTATCGTTCTGGTGCTCAACGGCCCGAACCTGAACCTGCTCGGCACTCGTGAACCGGCAACCTACGGTCACGAAACCCTGGCTGATATTTCTGCTCTGTGCGGCCGCGCTGCCGAAGAATTCGGCCTGGCCGTGGAGTTTCGCCAGACCAATCACGAAGGCGAATTGCTCGACTGGATTCATGCGGCACGCGGCCGCTGCGCCGGGATCGTGATCAACCCGGCGGCGTGGACGCACACCTCGGTGGCGATCCGCGACGCGCTGGTGGCCAGTGAGTTGCCGGTGATCGAAGTGCACCTGTCCAACGTGCATGCGCGTGAGCCATTCCGCCACCACTCGTTTGTCTCGGCCATCGCCACGGCGGTGATGTGCGGCTTCGGCAGCCATGGCTATCGCCTGGCCCTGGAGCATTTCAGTCAGCGACTGAAGGGGCGCGCAGCATGACCCGTAAACCGGTAATACTGGCTGGCCTGATCGGTGCGGGTATTCAAGCCTCGCGGACGCCAGCACTGCATGAACATGAGGGCGACGCCCAAGGCTTGCGCTACCTGTATCGGCTGATCGACCTCGATCAGTTGCAACTCGACAGCAACGCCCTGCCCGACTTGCTGCAGGCCGCCGAGCGGATGAACTACACCGGTCTGAACATCACTTTCCCGTGCAAGCAGGCGATCATCTCGCTGCTCGACGAACTGTCCCCGGAAGCCCGGGGCATTGGCGCGGTCAACACCGTGGTGCTCAAGGACGGCAAACGCATCGGCCACAACACTGATTGCCTGGGCTTTGCCGAAGGTTTTCGTCGCGGCTTGCAGGATGTCGCCCGCGAGCGTGTAGTCCAGATGGGTGCCGGTGGTGCCGGGGCGGCAGTGGCCCACGCGTTGTTGAGCGAAGGCGTACAGCAGCTGAGTATTTTCGATGTCGACCGCGAGCGCGCCGAGAGTCTGGCGAACAACCTCAACCAGCATTTCGGCGTCGGTCGCGCCGTCGCCGGGCGAGATCTGCCGGGCACGCTGAATCAGGCCGATGGTCTGGTGAATACCACGCCGATGGGCATGGCCAAACTGCCGGGCATGCCAGTACCGGTGGAGTTGCTGCGCAAGGAGTTGTGGGTCGCGGAGATCGTTTACTTCCCGCTGGAAACCGAACTGCTGCGCAACGCCCGCGCCTTGGGTTGCCGCACGCTGGACGGCGGCAACATGGCGGTGTTTCAAGCGGTGAAGGCGTTTGAATTGTTCAGCGGCGTGGTGCCGGACGCACAGCGGATGCTGGCGCATTTTCAAAGCATGAATGGCTGAAGATAAACATCGATCCTGTGGGAGCGGGCTTGCTCGCGAAGGCTGTGTGTCAGGCGCTAGATGTATAGGCTGACACGCCGCTTTCGCGAGCAAGCCCGCTCCCACATTGGATAGGTGTCACGGCTGCAAGTAACGCAACACCGACTCGCAGATCATCTCGCGATGTCGCTGCTTGATGCTTTCGTCCGGCAAATCGATCTGAAAAATCTCACCGAACGTATGGCGGTTCGAGACGCGGTAGAAACAGAACGAGCTGATCAGCAAGTGCACATCCAGCGCGTCCAGCCCGGCGCGGAAGACACCCTCCTCGGCACCGCGACGCAAAATCTCGCCCAGTGAATCGAGGATCGTATTGTTCATCGCCTTGATCGTGTCCGAACGCTTCACGAACTCGGCGTTGTGAATATTTTCGATACAGACGATGCGCACGAAATCGACGTTGCGGTCGTGGTGATCAAAGGTGAACTCCACCAGTCGGCGGATCGCCACCACCGGCGGCAACTCGGCCAGGTGCAGGCGGTTTTCGGTGCTGCGGATGTCGCCGTAAAGCTTCTCCAGCACCTCGACGTACAACTGTTCCTTACTGCCGAAGTAGTAATAGATCATGCGTTTGGAGGTGTGGATACGCTCGGCGATCGCGTCGACGCGGGCGCCGGACAAGCCCTGCTGGACGAACTCGACGATCGCCTCCTGCAGGATGTTCTCGCGGGTTTTTTCCGGGTTGTTCTTGCGACTCTTGCGCGGCTCGATACCGGATTCGACGGGAGCGGCGGGGAGTTCTGAAGTCATTGTCATTGCGGGCTCACGGCCATCACTGCACAGGTTGGCGATTATGGGCCGCGCTGCACAGTGAAGGAAGCCACGCGGCTCGTGTTTAATCCCGCGTTTACGAAATTCCTACAACTTCGCCTGACGCACGGCGCCGCTGCGTGATTTGGCCATCGCCGCCAGACGGACCGCAACGTTCGCCGCACCATAACCGGCATAGCCGTTTTTACGCTGGATGATCTCGAAGAAGAAGCGCCCCTCGAACGGCTCGGTGTACACGTGGAACAACTCGCCGCCCTGCGCGTCGCGGTCGTAGAGCACGTTGTAGTACGCCAGCTCGCTGAGGAACTCGTCGTCGAAATCGAAGCGCGCGGCGAGGTCGTCGTAATAGTTGAGCGGGATATCCAGCAACGGCACACCAGCTTCTTTGGCGCGGCTGACTTCGGCGAAGATGTCATCACAATCGAAGGCGATGTGATGCACACCGGAGCCGCGATAACTCGACAGCGCGTGGGAAATCGCGGTATTGCGGTTCTCCGAGATGTTCAGCGGCAAGCGGATCGAACTGTCGCGGCTGCGCAACGCGCGGCTCTTCACCAGCCCGTACGGATCGGGCAATACCACTTCATCGTCGGCCTCGAAATCCAGCAGACTCTTATAGAACAACACCCAACTGTCGAGGCTGTCGGCCGGCAACGCCATGGCCATGTGATCGATGCGCTTGAGGCCGCCACGGGCCTGAGCGTTCGGCAGCAGATTGAAGTCGGTGCCATAGACATCCGCCGCTTCATCCACCAGATAAATCAGGCTGCCGTCCGGCGCACGCACCGCGGCCAGTTCCAGTTCGTTGGGGCCGACCAGGCCGCGATAGGGCTGGCCCTTGTAAGCGACCGCACGAGCGAGGGCGCTGGCGCTGTCCTTGACCCGCACAGCGGTGGCACACAGCGACGGGCCATGGGCCTCGAAGAAACTGTGGCCGAACGAGTACGGTTCGGCGTTGAGGATCAGGTTGATATCGCCCTGACGCAGCAGGCTCACGCTCTTGGAGCGGTGCTGCCCGGCCTTGACGAAGCCCAGCCGCTCCAGCCAGTTGCTCAGTTTGGCGCCAAGGCTTTCGTCGACGGCGAACTCAAGAAACTCGATGCCGTTGTACTCGCTGGCCTGTGGCGTTTCGAAGAGGATTTCGCGGTTGGTCACCGGCGTTGCTTGCTGTTCCAGGCGCTGACGGGTTTTCTCTTCCAGATACAGCAGCGAACGCAGACCATCGGCGGCATTGGCCCGTGGCGGTGCGGCGCGGAAACCATCGTTGAAGATCTCCAGCGACAACGGCCCGGTGTAACCGCTCTGGATAATCGGCGCGAGGAACCCCGGCAGATCGAATTCGCCCTGCCCCGGGAAGCAACGGAAATGCCGGCTCCACTCCAGGACATCCATGGCGAGGATCGGCGCGTCGGCCATTTGCACGAAGAAGATTTTGTCGCCGGGAATATCGGCAATCGCGCGTGGATCACCTTTCAGCGACAAGGTGTGAAAGCTGTCGAGCAGCACGCCGAGCGCCGGGTGATCGGCCTGGCGGACGATGTCCCAGACCTGTTGATAAGTATTGACGTGCCGGCCCCAGGCCAGCGCTTCATAGCCGATACGCAACCCGCGAGCGCCGGCACGTTCGGCCAGCAGCCGCAGATCATCGACGAGAATCTGCCGGTCGCCGACGCTGTCCGCCGAAGCGTTGCTGCACACCAGCACCAGATCGGTGCCCAGCTCCTGCATCAGGTCGAATTTGCGCTCGGCCCGCTCCAGGTTGCGCGCCAGCCGATCACGGCGGCAGCCTTCAAAATCGCGGAACGGCTGGAACAGGGTGATGGCGATCCCCAGGTCAGCGCACATCTGCCTGATTTCCCGCGGGCTGCCGTCGTAATACAGAAGATCGTTCTCGAAGATCTCGACGCCGTCGAACCCGGCGGCGGCAATGGCTTCGAGCTTTTCCGGCAGGGTGCCGCTCAGGGAAACGGTGGCAATGGAACGCTGCATGTTGCTACTCCCGGACTGCGCTGCAGTTTTTTACAGGGGATCATTTTTTATCGTGAGGAAATTATTGGCTGCATCGTCTTCAGCAGCAATTTAAAGTGTACCAGCCGGTTAGTTTTGCGTGCGATTATCGAACACTATGGCGTTTCGGCGAATTGACGATTTTTCGTCCACTGCCCACCATCGACTTCACATTGAGTCCGGAAATGAACCTTCGGTCGCAGTGCGTGCAAACAACACCACATAACAAATTCAAAAACGGGTGGAACAATGATTCCTTCACAGACTTCCCGCATGGCCCCGGCCATGAGCACTGCCACGGGTGGCATCGGCGACAAGATCCGCGGCGCCATGGCTGTCGGCAAGACCCGTTGGGGCATGCTGGCGCTGGTGTTTTTCGCCACGACCCTGAACTACATCGACCGCGCAGCCCTCGGCGTCATGCAGCCCATCCTCGCCAAGGAAATGAGCTGGACGGCGATGGATTACGCCAACATCAACTTCTGGTTTCAGGTCGGCTACGCCATCGGTTTCGTCCTGCAGGGACGCCTGATCGACCGGGTCGGCGTGAAACGCGTGTTCTTCTGCGCAGTGCTGCTCTGGAGCCTGGCCACCGGCGCTCACGGTCTGGCGACTTCGGCCGTCGGCTTCATGGTCTGCCGGTTCATCCTCGGCCTGACCGAAGCAGCCAACTACCCGGCCTGCGTGAAAACCACGCGCCTGTGGTTCCCCGCCGGTGAACGCGCAGTGGCCACCGGCATTTTCAACGCCGGGACCAACGTCGGCGCCATGTTCACGCCGATGCTGCTGCCGCTGATTCTTCACGTGTGGGGCTGGCAGGCGGCGTTCCTTTGCATGTCGGCACTCGGTGGGATCTGGCTGCTGTTCTGGGGCCTGAAATACTTCAACCCGGAAGATCATCCACGGGTGAAAAAATCCGAACTCGACTACATCCAGCAGGAAGTCGAACCGGAACAGGCCCGCGTACCGTTTTCACGCATCCTGCGCATGCGCGGCACCTGGGCGTTCGCCCTCGCCTATTCGCTGACCGCGCCGGTGTTCTGGTTCTACCTGTACTGGCTGCCGCCGTTTCTCAATCAGCAATACAACCTGGGTATCAACGTCACCCAGATGGGCATTCCGCTGATCATCATTTACGTCACCGCTGACTTCGGCAGCGTGGGCGGCGGGATTCTGTCTTCGTTCCTGATCGGTCGCGGCATGAACTCGATCAAGGCGCGGCTGCTGTCGATGTTCCTGTTCGCCTGCTGCATCATCGGCGTGATCATGGCCGCCGGCTCAAGCAATCTGTGGGTCGCCGTCGCGGCAATCTCCCTGGCCATCGGCGCGCATCAGGCCTGGACTGCGAACATCTGGAGCCTGGTGATGGACTACACGCCCAAGCACATGATGAGCACGGTGTTCGGTTTCGGCGGTATGTGCGCCGCGATCGGCGGGATGTTCATGACCCAGATCGTCGGCCACATCCTGACCGTCACCAACAATAACTACACGGTGCTGTTCACCCTGATCCCGGCGATGTACTTCATTGCCCTGACCTGGATGTACTTCATGGCACCGCGCAAGATTCCAGACGTCACCGAGTAACCGGCCTGCCCCCCTCCCCCCTGTGGGAGCGGGCTTGCTCGCGAAAGCGTCCAGTCAGTCACTGAAGATGTCGACTGAAACACCGCCTTCGCGAGCAAGCCCGCTCCCACAGGGTTATTTATCTCTCTCATCTGCGGCTTTGCTGCCACGCCGCCGCCAGGCCGCTGCAGCAGATCACCGCAATGCCGATCACCGTCAACAGACTCGGCGTGTGATTGAACACCACCCACCCCAACAACCCGGCAAACACGATCTGGCAGTAGCCGAACGGCGCCAGCAATGCCGGCGCGGCATGGCGGAACGCCTGGGTCAGAAACAGGTGCGCGGTCATCCCGCAGCTGCCCAGCGCCAGCATCAACACGGCGTGAGACAAGGTCGGCACTTGCCAGAAGAACGGCACCAGCGCACTCATCACCAGCGTGTTGCACAGACCGGCGAAAAAGTTGCTGGTGGTCGGACTGTCGACCTCACTGAGCTTGCGCGTCAGCAGTTGATAGAAGCAGAAAAACAGCGCCGAGCAGAACGGCAGCAGCACCGCCGGGGTGAACAATTCACCGCCCGGGTGAACGATGATCAGCACGCCGATGAATCCACAGATCACCGCAATCCATTGCCCGCGCGTCACCCGTTCCTTGAGCAACGGCACCGACAGCGCCGTCACCAGCACCGGCGCGAGAAAGTTGACCGCGGTGGCCTCGGCCAGCGGGATGTACAGCAGCGCCGTGGTGAAAAACAGACTGGTGCCGAGCAGGCACAGCGCCCGCGCCAACTGCCATAGCGGTCGTTTGGTGCGCAGTACACGCAACCCCGACTGCGGCAGGAAAATCCCCGCCATCAGCAAGGTGTGCACCAGATACCGCGCCCAGACCACCATGATGATCGGGTAGAAACCCGATAGGTATTTCGACAGCGCATCGTGGCTGGAGAACAGGAAAGTCGCCACGACAATCAGCAGGATCCCCTTGAAGGGTTGGTTGACACCGGAGAGCGGGGTGCTGACGGTCATTGGATATCTCTGAAGGAAAAATAAACAGTGGCGAGGACGCTGGCGCCCCGCCACAAAAACTGACTTACAACTGCGCCAACAATTCCCGCGTCCTGTTGAGCGCCATCTGCGCTCGTTGCAATCCGCTGACGCCCTGCTCCAGCAGTTTTACCGTGGGGATCTCCAGGCTCAGTGGAATATTAGCTGGCAGACTGCGCAACAAACCGTGCAGGTCGCAATCGCCCTCGCCGGGAAACCGCCGTTCGTTGCGAGCCTGACGCAAGATCTCGGCCATGTCCGCCGGTCTCGGTCCCGCCACATCACACAATTGCGCATAACGCAGGCGCGCAGGTGCGACGTGGGCCAGATCCTCCAGCCGTGAACCGGAGCGATCGAAATGAAAGGCATCGACCAGCACCGCGGCGTTTTCCCGGTCGGCATTGGCAACGATGCGCAACGCCTGTTCGAGGTTGCGCGCATCGGTCCAGGGCATGAACTCCAGATGCGGATGCAAACCGTAAGGCGCCGCCAGATCACACAGCGCGGCAAAGTTGTCGGTGAGCCGTTGTTCGTCAGGATCATTGCCGGCGACCAGTAATTCACTGGCGCCAAACTCCGCGCCAACGGCCAGCAGCTTGTCGAAATCGGCGACCACGGTTTGCGGTTTCAGACGCAGGATTTCCACATCGAGCACAGCGATGCCAGTGTCGCGCAAACGCGCCAACGTCTGACGCCGTAATCCGCCATCGGCCACCAATGGAAAGTGATATTCCTCCGGCGTCGCCGGCTCCAGGCGCAGGCCAACATGGCTGTAACCGGCACGCGCCGCGACCTCGACCATTTGCGGTGGCGACAATTCGAGCACGGTGAGACTGGCCAGGGACAGGATTCGTTCGTTCATGCTCAAGCCTCGACCGCTGCTGGGCAACAGGCACGACCGCTGGCCGCCGCCTCACGTATCGCCTCGACCAGCGCCAATGTTCGCGCGGCATCGGCGGCACTGACCAAGGGTTCGACTTCACGCCGCGCGACCTGCACAAAATGCTGCAGCTGCAACCGCAACGCGTCCCCTGCCTCACACCGTTCTTGCTGCGCAATCAGCGGTTCGTGCCAGCCGGCATCGACTTGATCGGCAGCGTAATGCCAGCACTTGAGTTGCGGAATGCTCAGCGCCCCGGCGGTTCCCGCCAGCAGATAACACGGCTGATCGTCCTGACGCGGATAGACCGGGTTCTCCCCGGAGTTCAGCTCCCAACTCCACGGCGCGGCAACTGCATCGGAACCGCTCAGCGTGCCCAGTGCACCGCCGGCAAATTGCAGTAACACCGCGACACTGTCTTCGTTGGCAACCCCACGCACCGCGTTGTCGGTGACGGCCTGCACCGACTGCACTTCACCGCACAGGTGACGCAGCAGATCGAGGTCGTGAATCAGATTGGTCAGCAACAGGCCCGCCCCCGGTTCACGGCGCCACGGGACCTCGAAATATCGGTCGGGTTTGCGTAACTGGAACAGTGCAGTAACCGTGGTCAGCCGCCCGAGCGCGCCGCTGAGCAACAATTGGTGGGCACGCACGATCAACGGATTGTGCCGCCGATGGTGGCCGACCAGCACCGGCACGCCACTGCGTTTGACTGCCGCCACCAGTTCGCGTGCCTCATCCAGATGCACGCCCACCGGTTTCTCCAGCAACACCGGAACCCCGGCGGCGAGGCAATCCAGCGCCGTGCTGACGTGCTGATTATTCGGATTGGCCACGATCACCGCATCGGGCCGCACCTGCTCCAGCATCTGCCGGTGATCGGCGAAATACGCCACGCCCCACTGCGCCGCCAGCGCGGGAGCCTGCGGGCCGGGATCGGCCACTGCGCATAACCGGGCTTCTTCGAGGGTTTGCAGGTGCTGGTAATGCTGCTGGCCCATGTTGCCAGCGCCGATCAGGGCGATACGAAGGGGCGGAGTCAAGGCGCGATCCTCTTGTGATTGTTGTTGGAAATGTCACTCCAGCAACAATTTAGAACCGCGTTCCACAATCAAACACCCAGTGATGGGAAAACCGTGCGAACACCGCACAACTTTGTACTTGACGCTCAACCTGTAGGAGCTGCCGCAGGCTGCGATCTTTTGACTTTGATTTTCAAGACCAAAAGATCGCAGCCTGCGGCAGCTCCTACAGGGATCGGTGCGAGTCAGACGAACAATTCGGACGCCAGGCTCGCCGCCGACAATTCCTCGGTGAACTTCATCAGCAGCGGCGCCAATTCATGCAGCCGCGCGCCGGGCATCCGCGCGCTTGGCCCGGCAATGCTCAGTACACCGATCACTCGCCCGTCAACGGGATGCTTGACCACCGCGGCAATCGCCGAAGTACCCACCGCCGAACTTTCCTCGACACAGGCATAGCCTTGCTCTCGCGCCAGGCGCAGGCGCTCCAGCAGTTCGATATTGGAGCGCGGCGCATTCGGCCCGACGCCCACCGGTACTTCCGCGCCCTGGCGCTCAACCATCGATAACGCTTCGGCATCGCTCATGCAGGCCAACCACGCGTGCCCGGAAGCGGTGTAGAACAGCGGCGCATCGCGACCCATGTCCGGGTCATAACGCAAGCCCGTGCGTGCGCCCTGTGCCTTGGCGATCCAGGTCTGGCGCTCGCCATCGATCACCCCCAGACGCACCAGTTCACCGGTTTCCTGCGCCAGTCGATCCAGCACCGGCTGCACGATGTCAGCACCGCTGCTCGACAGGTACTGAAACCCCATCGCCACCAGTTTGGTCGACAGGTGATAGCGCAGAGTGTCGGCATTCTGCCGCACGTAGCCCAGCCGAATCAGCTCCGCGAGCATCCGGTGGGTGGCACTTTTCGGGATGTCCAGTTGCTCGGCCAGCGTCTGCATCGGCAGCCCGCGCGGCTCACTGGTGAGGCTTTCCAGCACGCTGAAAACCCGTTCGATCTGACTGCCGGCCATGGGAAGGTCCAAGTAAAATTTTGCCGATTCTAGAAGACATCCGGGACAAAGCGAAATCCGGAACTGGCCGTGCGATAACCGCCCACTTTACTGAAACATGCCTTGTTGCAGTTGAAGTTCATTGGTTAATTTCTGGAATCTAATTCCAATAAATTCTTACTGCGGAGCTTTGCTTGATGCCTGCCGAACTTCCCGAAATCGACTGCGACGTTCTGGTCGTCGGCTCCGGTGCCGCCGGTTTATCCACAGCGGTCACTGCCGCATGGCACGGTCTGAAGGTCATCGTGGTTGAAAAAGATCCGGTGTTCGGCGGTGCTACCGCGTGGTCCGGCGGCTGGGCATGGGTGCCGTGCAATCCGCTGGCCCGGCGCGCCGGCATCGTCGAAGACGTCGAGCAGCCGCGCACGTACCTGCGCCATGAACTCGGCGAGCATTACGATCCGGCAATGGTCGACGCTTTCCTCACCGCCGGGCCGCACATGGTGGCGTTTTTCGAACAGCACACTGCTCTGCAATTTGCTGACGGCAACGCTATTGCCGACATTCATGGCGATACACCCGGCGCGGGCACGGGCGGTCGCTCGGTCATCGCGGCGCCTTACGACGGACGAAACGTCGGACGCCTGCTCAGGCGCCTGCGTACAACGATGCGCGAAACGTCCTTCATGGGCATGCCGATCATGGCCGGCGCCGACCTTTCGGCGTTCCTCAATCTCACCCGTTCGCTGAAAGCCGCGTGGCATGTAACCCGTCGTTTTACCCGACACTTGCTCGATCTGGCGGTACACGGCCGGGCCATGCAATTGGTCAACGGGGTGGCATTGGTCGCAAGGCTGGCGAAGTCCGCCGAGGACCTTGGCGTTTTGTTATGGGAGTCGGCACCCGTGACCGAGCTGCTGCGTGATGAAGCAGGGGTTTGCGGCGCAGTGGTCAGCAGCGCCAAAGGCTCGATCCGCATTCATGCACGTAAAGCCGTGGTGCTGGCCGCCGGCGGATTCGCCAACGACGTCGAACGGCGCAAGGCCTTGTTTCCGCGCACGCCCACGGGTCATGAACACTGGGCACTGCCGCCGCTGGCGGTGAATGGCGATGGCCTGCGCCTGGGCGAAAGCGTCGGCGCCACGGTCAACACCGACCTGGCGTCGCCCGTGGCCTGGGCGCCGGTCTCGCAAGTGCCACATGCCGACGGCAGCATCGGCCATTTCCCACACATCATCGAACGCGGCAAACCGGGAATCATCGGCGTACTGCGCAACGGCCAGCGCTTCGTCAATGAAGCCAATGGTTACTTCGACTACGTCAGCGCCATGGTTGCCGCCACCCCGGAAGGCGAGGAAGTCGCCTCGTGGCTGATCTGCAGCCGCGCCTTTCAACGGCGTTATGGCCTGGGCATGTCGCGGCCATTTCCCGTTCCGCTGTCAGGGTTTATCCGCAGCGGCTATCTGAAAACCGGCAACACCCTTGAAGAATTGGCCAGCGCCTGCGGCATCGACCCCAGCGGATTGCGCCACACGGTGGAGGACTACAACCGCCATGCACGCCACGGCGAGGACCCGTCGTTCGGTCGCGGCGCAACGCCCTATAACCGCAAGCAGGGCGATCCGGCGAACCTTCCCAACCCTTGCGTTGCCCCAATAGAGGCCGGCCCTTTTTATGCCGTGAAAGTGCAACCGGGCTGCTTCGGCACCTTTGCCGGGCTCAAGGTCAACCCGCAGGCGCAAGTGCTCGATGCCCATGCCCACCCCATCGCCGGGCTCTACGCCGCCGGTGGCGACATGGCCAGCATCATGGGCGGGCACTATCCGGCAGGCGGGATCAACCTCGGCCCGGCGCTGACTTTCGGCTACATCGCCGCTCGGCATATCGCCGGCATCACTGCTTTCGAACAGGAGATCGACCATGCAGCACATCGTTAACGCCCAGGGTTTGAACATGCCGAAACTCGGCCTCGGCACCTGGCCGATGCTCGGCGACGAATGCACCCGTGCCGTCGAGCAGGCCCTGGAACTCGGCTACCGGCACATCGACACGGCAGCGGCCTACAACAACGAAGACGCGGTCGGACAAGCATTGGCGAATACACCGACACCCCGCGAGCAGATTCATGTCACCACCAAGGTCTGGTGGGACCAGTTGCAACCGGACGCCATGCGCCACTCGATGGAACGAAGCCTCAAGGCCTTGCGCAGCGAGTACGTCGATCTGTTCATGATCCACTGGCCGAGTACCGATTGGGATCTGCCGCGCACTCTCGACACCCTGGCCTCGTTCAAGGAACAGGGTCTGGCGCGCAACATCGGCGTGGCGAATTTTCCGCTGCCGCTGCTGCGCACAGTCGTCGAGGAATACGGCATCCCTCTGTCAGCGATCCAGGTCGAGTACCACGTCCTGCTCGGCCAGAACGCCCTGCTCGACTACGCGCGCCAACACGACCTGGCGCTGACCGCGTACACACCGCTGGCGCGCAACAAGGTCTCGGAGATTCCACAGATTCAGCAGATTGCCGAAAAACACGGCGTGCTGCCGACTCAGGTGGCGTTGAAATGGCTGCTGGATCAGAACAACGTGGCAGCGATTCCCAAAGCCAGCAGCCGGGCCAATCAACTGGCGAACCTGGCTTCGCTGCAGGTTGAACTGGACGCTGAAGACCGCGCACTGATCGCCGCGCTGCCGAAGAATCAGCGTCAGGTCAGCCCGGATTTCGCCCCGGTGTGGGATGCCTTCGATCGCTGACGCACAGCGCGCCGAGAGAAATCCGCCGACGGATTGAATTAGTCGCGCACACGCTCGTCAATAACAGGCCCGCCCTCGTCACCCGAGGCCGGGCCTGTTTGCGTGTACGCCAATAGACGGACGACCGGACTGGCGCCACACTCCCACACCAGCAACACTCATCACCACGAACAGAAAAGAGGATTCCCACATGCTATGGAAAAAAGGCCGACGCAGTGACAACGTCGTCGATGCCCGTGGCGATGATAGCGGCGGCGGTGGTGGCATGCGGTTCGGTGGCGGCAAAGGCCTGAGCCTGGGGGCGATCCTGCTGATCGTCGGCATCGGCTGGATCACCGGACAGGATCCGTTGCAGATCCTCGGCCAGCTCACCGGGCAAATGACCGAGCAATCGGCACCGGCCAGTACGCAGACGCGTCAGGCGCCACCGGCCAACGACCAGCAGGCCGAATTCGTGCGTTCGATCCTCGGCGATACCGAAGACACCTGGGGCGCGATCTTCCAGCAGGCTGGTCGCCAATATAAGGACCCGACCCTGGTGCTGTTCAGCAACCGGGTGAATTCCGCCTGCGGTCTGGCGACTTCGGCGACCGGCCCGTTCTACTGCCCGGCGGATCAGAAAGTCTATCTGGACATGGCCTTCTTCCAGGAAATGGCCCAGCGCTTCAAGGCCGCCGGCGACTTCGCCCAGGCTTACGTGATCGCGCACGAAGTCGGCCACCATGTGCAGACGCTGCTCGGCGTCTCGGCAAAAATTCAGACGGCCCGTCAGCAGGGCCGGCAGATGCAGGGCGACGGCGGTTTGCTGGTGCGTCAGGAATTGCAGGCCGACTGCCTGGCCGGCGTCTGGGCCTACCATGCGCAGAAGCGCCTGAACTGGCTGGAACCGGGTGACGTCGAAGAGGCCTTGAATGCGGCCAACGCCATCGGTGATGATCGCCTGCAACAACAGGGTCAGGGCCGTGTGGTACCGGACTCGTTTACCCATGGCACGTCGGCGCAAAGGGTGCGCTGGTTCAAAACCGGTTTCGCCCAGGGCCAGGTCGGCCAGTGCGATACCTTCGCGGCGAAAAACCTGTAAATGCGCAAATGGCTTCTGGCTTTACTGATCATCGGCGGCAACGCGCACGCGGCAGGCGTCGATGCCATCAGCCCAGGGCGCCTGCAATTCGAGGCCGGCGAAATGGCCGTTGGCATCAGCCCGGCACCTGAGAAAATCGAGCGGGTGCTGATCGTCATTCACGGTCGTCTGCGCAATGCCGAGACCTATCGCAAGAGTGCCGAGCACGCCACCGAACTGGCCGGGCAAACGGCGCACACGCTGGTGATCGCGCCGCAGTTTCTCAACGAAAGCGACGTCGCGCTGTACTCCCTGCCCAATACATTGCTGCGCTGGAAAGGCAACGAGTGGATGGGCGGCGGGTTATCCACAGGGCCGAAGCCGCTGAGTTCCTACGCCGCACTCGACGCCATCGTCGCCCGGGTCAGCGACCGCAAGCAGTTTCCGGACGTGAAGCAGATCGTGATTTTCGGCCATTCCGGTGGCGGTCAAGTGGTGCAGCGTTATGCCTTGCTGGCCAAGGATCAACCGGCGCTGAAGGCCAATGGCATTCGCCTGCGCTATGTGGTGGCCAATCCGTCGTCGTACGCGTATTTCAACGAACAGCGGCCGGTAGCGTTCGATCACGCACAGTGCCCGGGTTTCAATCGCTGGAAGTACGGGTTGACCGACATGCCGGTGTACGCCGGTGGGCAAACACCGTTGCAGCTTGAGAGCAGCTACATCAAACGCGAAGTGATTTACCTGCTGGGGCAGCAGGACATAGACCCGCAACATCCGGCGCTGGACAAGAGTTGCGCCGCCGAGGCACAAGGCGCGTATCGGCTGGAACGCGGCAAGCTGTTTTTCGGCTACCTGCTGCGCCGGCATCCGGAAGGGGTCAATCAGCGGCTGGTTGAAGTGCCCGGGGTCGGGCATAACGGCGATGGGATGTTGACGTCGCCTGAAGGCCAAAAAGCGTTGTTCGAATAAGTCCTGTATTGAATGATCTGGCGCCATCGCTGGCAAGCCAGCGATGAGGCCAGATCAAGCAACAGGGATGTCAGGTAAGCAACATCCGCCGCAACTCCACACAATCCTGCGCATGCCAGTCCGTCAGTTCCGGCCACGGGTTGTCCGGCAGATTCACTAGCACTGTCCGCGCCCCGGCCGCCCGACCGCAATCCAGATCGAAGCGGTAATCCCCGACCATCACCATCTCGCTGGCCGGTACGTTCCAGGCTTCGGCCAGTTTCAGCAACCCGCCGGGATGCGGCTTCGGCGGTGCTTCATCGCGGCCCAGCACATCGTCCACGGCGAAGCAGTCGGCCAGGCCAATGGCTTCAAGCGTCACATGCGCGAGTTCCCGCGCATTACGGGTCAGAATGCCCAGGCGATAGCCACGCCCGTGCAGATCTCGCACCAGCTCCACCGCACCGGCCGCCGGTTTCGAGCCCAGCGCCAGATCGCGCTCATGCTCCAGCAACCACGCGTGTTTCGCTGCGGCCTCCTCGGCCGGCAGCGCTGCAAGGTGGGTGAGAATGTCGTCCTCGGGCGGAATCGCCAGCGCCACGCGAATCGCCGCAAAGTCATGCACGGCGATGGTCAGGGTGCCGTCCATGTCGAACACCCAGTGCTTCACATCGCTCAGGCTCATGCCCAGTCCTTGCGGTGACGAATCAGGCCTTCCTGGGTCACCGATGCCACCAGTTGCCCGGCGCGGTTGTACACGCTGCCACGGGAGAATCCCCGGGAATTGCCGGCCCACGGGCTGTCCATCGCGTAGAGCAACCAGTCATCGGCGCGCAGATCGTTGTGGAACCACAATGCATGATCGAGGCTGGCGACCTGCATGTCTTTCTGCCAGACCGACTTGCCGTGCGGCAGCATCGAAGTGGTCAGCAGGCCGAAGTCCGAGGCGTAGGCCAGCAGGTATTTGTGCAGCGCCGGAATATCCGCCAGCGCACCGTCGGCACGGAACCACACATACTTCACCGGATCGGCCGGCTGCGGGTTGTACGGATCCTTTTCGGTGACCGGGCGCACTTCGATCGGTTTCGGGCACAGCAGTTTTTCGCGCATGTGTTCGGGGATCAGGTGCGCGCGTTGCTGGGTCAGTTCCAGCTCCGACGGCAGGTTTTCCGGGCCGACCACCACCGGCATCTGGCTCTGATGCTCGAAGCCTGCCTCGTCGTACTGGAACGACGCGCTGCAGGTGAAGATCGGGTGGCCCTTCTGGATCGCAGTGACCCGTCGGGTGCTGAAGCTGCCGCCGTCACGCACGCGATCCACCGAATACACCACCGGCAACTTGGCATCGCCCGGACGCAGGAAATAACCGTGCATCGAATGCACATGGCGCGCCTCTTCAACCGTCTGACTGGCCGCCGACAGCGACTGACCGAGTACCTGACCACCGAACAACTGACGGAAACCCAAGTCCTGGCTGCGGCCACGGAACAGGTTTTCCTCGATTGGCTCCAGGGTCAGCAGGTCGACCAGATCTTCCAACACTTGGCTCATTCAGACTCTCCTCACACAACGCTATGCCGCGCAGTCTTGGCTGCGGCGGCCCATTCAGGTTCTGGCGCGAGCCACTGTCGCGCCATTGTAAACGTCCGTGTCGGCTTAGCCATGCAGGGTTTGCAGCCATTGCTCCCTGGTAATTCGGTACAACAGATGCCGCCGCAACGGGTGATCGACGGCAAGTTTGGGGTGATCGAAATCATCGGCCGGATCGTGCTGCATGCCAATCGCCTGCATGACTTTCTCCGACGGCAGATTGCTCTGGGCGGTGAAAGACACGATTTCCTTCAGTCCCAGCCGATCAAAACCTGCGCGCAATGCCGTCCACGCCGCCTCACTGGCATAGCCCAGCCCCCAATGCTCGCGGGCCAGACGCCAGCCGATTTCCACCGCCGGGGTGAACGGCGCATCGAAACCGACCACACCCAGGCCAGTGAAACCGATGAACTCACCGCTGTCCTTGCGCTCCAGTGCCCACAGACCGAAACCGTGCTCGGCAAAATGCCCGCGCACCCGGCCAATCATCGAGGCACTTTCCAGACGGCTGAGCGGGGCCGGAAAGTAACGCATCACCTGAGGATCGGCGCACATCGCCGCAAATGCCGGCAAATCCTCGTCGCGCCACTGACGCATCAGCAGGCGTGCGCTTTCGAGTTGCTGAATCGGCTCCATCATGCCCCTCCATTTCCATGCCGCAAGTCTACATCGCTGGTAGGATCGTTCACTCTTTCCATCGTTCCTACATGAAGTTGCCATGCCCCTGCCGCTGATCTACCACGAAGACTACAGCCCCGAGTTTCCGGCGGATCACCGCTTTCCGATGGACAAATTCCGCTTGCTGCGCGACCACCTGGTCGACAGCGGCCTGACCCGCGACGCCGACCTGCTGCGTCCCGAGATCTGCCCCAACGACATCCTCGCCCTGGCGCATGACCGCCGCTATATCGAACGCTACATGAGCGGCGAGTTGTCTCGCGAAGACCAGCGGCGACTTGGCCTGCCGTGGAACGAAGTCTTGGCGCGGCGCACGGTGCGGGCGGTCGGCGGCTCGATTCTGGCGGCGGAAAAAGCCCTCGAGCATGGTCTGGCCTGTCACCTCGCCGGCGGCACCCATCACGCTCACTACGACTACCCGGCCGGGTTCTGCATCTTCAACGACCTGGCAATCATCAGCCATTACCTGCTGCAAAGCGGTCGGGTGAACCGGGTGCTGATCTTCGATTGCGACGTGCATCAGGGCGACGGCACCGCGCGGATCCTGCATGACACGCCGGAGGCCATTACCGTTTCCCTGCACTGCGAAAAGAACTTTCCGGCACGCAAGGCCGAAAGTGACTGGGACATTCCGTTGCCCAAAGGCATGGGCGATGCCGACTATCTGCAGGTGGTGGATGACACCCTCAACTACCTGCTGCCGCTGTATCAACCGGACCTGGTGCTGTACGACGCCGGGGTCGATGTGCACAAGGACGACGCCCTTGGTTATCTGCAACTGACAGACGAAGGCGTCGCCGCCCGCGATGAAAGCGTGATGCGCCATTGCCTGGGCCGCGACATCCCGGTAGTCGGCGTGATCGGCGGCGGCTACAGCAAGGATCGCCACGCCCTCGCCCGCCGCCACGGCATCCTGCATCACAGCGCGCAACGGGTCTGGACGTCACACGGATGTCACTAAGCTGTGCTGCGTTACCCACAATCGCTGTGGAACGGCCTGTGGATAACCTGAGCGAAAGGGACTACAGGCCATATCGAACATGGCGTACAGCGCGATGGTTATTTTTTAACCACATACTGAATTCACCTCGATCTCTTTGTAGGAGTGAGCCTGCTCGCGATGGCGGACCAACATTCAGCACTTATGTCGCCTGATAAACCGCCATCGCGAGCAGGCTCACTCCTACAAAGGTCTGCGCTGTTAGAATGCGCGCCTTATCCCGCCATACCGCAGCGCACGCCATGACCCAGAACTCCGCCCCCCACCCCGCTCACGTCGCCATCATCGGCGGTGGCCCCGCCGGCCTGATGGCCGCCGAAGTGCTGAGCCAGGCCGGCGTGCGCGTCGATCTGTACGACGGCATGCCCTCGGTGGGGCGCAAGTTCCTGCTGGCCGGGGTCGGCGGCATGAACATCACCCACTCCGAGCCTTACCCGGCATTCCTCGCGCGCTACGCCGAACGCGCGCCGCAGATCGCGCCACTGCTGCGCGGCTTCGATGCCGACGCGTTGTGCCGCTGGATTCATGATCTGGGCATCGAGACCTTCATCGGCAGCTCCGGCCGGGTATTTCCCACCGACATGAAAGCCGCTCCCCTGCTGCGCGCCTGGCTCAAGCGCCTGCGCGACAGCGGCGTGGTTATCCACACCCGCCATCGCTGGCTCGGCTGGGATGAACACGATGCGCTGCGCATCGCCAGCCCCGACGGCGAAATCACCGTCAAACCCGACGCCACCCTGCTCGCCCTCGGCGGTGGCAGTTGGTCGCGGCTGGGTTCGGATGGCGCGTGGATGCTGCCTCTGGAACAAAAAGGCGTAGGGCTGGCGCCGTTACAACCAAGCAATTGCGGATTCGAGGTGCAGGCCTGGAGCGAATTGCTTGTCAGCAAATTCGCCGGTGCACCGCTGAAAAATGTCGCCATCGGTTTGAACGACGACGTGCCACGCTTGGGCGAATGCGTGATTACCGCAACCGGGGTCGAAGGCAGCCTGATCTATGCGCTGTCGGCACCGATTCGCGAGGCGATCAATACGCAGGGGTCAGCCACCGTGCACATCGATCTGTTGCCCGGCCGACCTGTGGATAAATTGCAGGCAGCGTTGAGCAAACCGCGCGGTTCGCGTTCGATGGCCAAGCATCTGCACAGTCAGGTTGGAATTGATGGGGTGAAAGCGGCGTTGTTGCGTGAGCTGACCGACGCGGCAACCTTCGCTGATCCGGCGTTGTTGGCGCGGGCGATCAAGGCGTTGCCGCTGACCTTGGTGAAAACCCGTCCGCTGGACGAAGCGATCAGCAGTGCCGGTGGTGTGACGTTCGAAGCGCTGGATGAACGTTTGATGCTCAAGGCGTTGCCAGGGGTGTTCTGTGCGGGCGAGATGCTGGATTGGGAAGCGCCGACAGGCGGCTATCTGCTGACCGGGTGCTTTGCCAGTGGCCGGGCGGTGGGATTGGGAATGTTGGAGTGGTTGCAGAGTAAGGGCTGAAGACCGCGGCGCGCCCTTCGCGAGCAAGCCCGCTCCCACAGGAGATCTGCATTTCACTGAAGACCAATGTGGGAGCGGGCTTGCTCGCGAAGGCGCCTTTACAGACAGCGCATCAAATCAAGGCTTGCGCTTGCGTGGCCCGGTATTAAATACCGGCACTTTACGCACAGGCTTGATCGACGGCTCCGGCGCCTGGGTGTCGCCACTGTCGACCCACTTGCCCAGATTGCGCTTGCCACCGCCGCCGGATGCTTTCGGCTTTTTCGGTTTCTTCGGCTTCTTGATCACCTGACCGCTGGCATCGGTATCCGGCACGCGGTGCTCAGGTTCGAAATCCGGCTCGTTCTGACGCTTCAAGGTCTGGCGGGTGAGCATCTCGATTGCCGAGAGCATGTTTACTTCATCCGCGCACACCAGCGAGATCGCCTCGCCCGTCGCGCCCGCACGGCCAGTACGACCGATGCGGTGGATGTAATCCTCGGCGACGATCGGCAGGTCGAAGTTGACCACCAGCGGCAAATCTTCGATATCCAGACCACGGGCGGCGACGTCAGTCGCCACCAGAATCTGCACTTCACTGAGTTTGAAACGATCCAGCGCACGCTGACGGGTCGCCTGCGGTTTGTCGCCATGGATGCCGTCGGCGTTCACACCGAGGCCCTGGAGTTTTTCCACCAGCGCATCGACGCCATTGCGAGTCTTGGCAAACACCAGCACCTGCTTCCACTTGTTCTTGCGCATCAAGTGCACGAACAGTTCCGGCTTGCGCTTCTTGTCCACCGTCACCACCCACTGTTTGACGGTGTTGGCCGCCACGTTGCGCGGACTGACTTCGATGCTCAGCGGATCGTTGAGCATCTGCCCGGCCAGCAGGCGGATGTCATCGGAGAAGGTCGCGGAGAACAGCAGCGTCTGGCGCTTCTTCGGCAACATGCGGTAAATGTTCGCCAGTTCTTCGGAGAAGCCCAGGTCGAGCATGCGGTCGGCTTCGTCGAGTACCAGAGTTTGCAACTGATCGAGTTTCAACGCGTTCTGGCGGAACAGGTCGATCAGGCGACCAGGCGTGGCGACCAGCACATCAACGCCGCCGCGCAGCTTCATCATCTGCGGGTTGATGCTGACGCCGCCGTACACCGCATACGTGCGCAATGGCAGGTTTTCAGCGTATTGGCGCACCGACTCATGAACCTGTTCCGCCAGCTCGCGGGTCGGCACCAGAATCAGTGCACGCGCCGAATTGGCGGCCACTTTCGGCCCTTCCATGGCCAGCAACTGCAGCAGCGGCAAGGCGAAACCGGCGGTCTTGCCGGTCCCGGTCTGGGCCGCGGCCATCAGGTCGCGACCGGCCAGAACGGCCGGAATGGCTTGCGCCTGGACCGGCGTTGGAGTCTGGTAGCCGAGCTTCTCGAGGGAGCGCAGCAAGGGTTCGATCAGGCCAAGAGAGGCGAAAGTCATGGGAGTACCGTAGGAAAATTCAGCGCAATTGTGCGACACGAGTGTGCAATGGCGCGCAGTTTACCCTAATTCACACGCTGTTCTGCTGGAACGGCGGTCTTCGGCGTCTCCACGACGAGCGGCTGCGCCGGCCGCCGCCACTGCGGCAGACCGATCAGCACCACGGCACTGATGATCACCAGCATCGCCAGCGCTTCTTCCATGCCGATGGTCTCGCCGACAAACACGATCCCCAGCAACACCGCCACCGCCGGGTTGACGTAGGCATAACTGGTGGCCGCCGCCGGACGCACGTGTTTGAGCAGGTACATGTAGGAATTGAAGGCGATGATCGACCCGAAGAAGATCAGATAACCCAAGGCCAGCCAGCCTTCCATCGGCGGCAAGGCTTGCAGATGTTCGCCGCTCACTGCGCTGCCGATCAACAGCACCACGCCACCCACCAGCATCTCCACGGCACTGGCCATTGCCCCTTGCGGCAGCGGCAGGTGTTTGCTCCACACCGAGCCGAACGCCCAGGTCGCCGCCGCAAAAATCAGCAGCGCCGCGCCCAGCGGGCTCGATTGCAGGTTGGAACCCATGTTGAGCATGGCGATGCCGACAATTCCCAACGCCACCCCGGCCCATTCGAGGCGCGTATTGCGCGCGCCCCAGAAATACCCGAAGAGCAAGGTGAACAGCGGCACCGTCGCCACCGCCAGTGCCGCCACGCCGGAAGCCACGCCAGTATGCTCGGCGACACTGACCGCGCCATTACCGAAACTGAGCAGCAGAATCCCGATGATCCCCGCCGCTTTCCATTGCGCCCAGGTCGGCGCCGGTGCCCCGCGCCAGCGCAGGAAGGCGTACATCAGGCTGCCGGCAATCACGAAGCGCACCCCGCCGAGCATCAGTGGCGGCCAGTATTCGACGCCGAGGCGGATCACCAGATAGGTTGATCCCCAAATCACGTACAGCGCGAAAAACGCGGCGATCAACGGCAAGGAAAAACGGCGCAAGGCAGGCATGGGCAGCTCGACAGTCAGAGGCAGGGTGTGAATTATTCTAGAAAGGCCCGCGAGCAAAAATAAGCTACAAAACCTGTTTATCGCGCCGGTACACTTTTGAAACAACGGAGATCGACGGGATAAACCGCGATTTCGAAAGTCTGGCAATTTCAGGAGTCCGGCCTTGGACAAATACGACCGCATGCTGCTCAGCGCCCTGTTGGAAAACGGTCGCGCGTCCTATGCCGATCTGGCGCGCAAAGTGAACCTGTCCGCCCCGGCAGTGGCCGAGCGCGTCGCCAAGCTTGAAGCCGCCGGAGTGATCACCGGGTATCAGGCGAACATCGACCTGTCGAAAATCGGCTTGCCGATCCAGTGCATGATCGAACTGCGCCTGCACCAGAACGGCAGCCAGAAGGTTTACGACGAACTGGTGAAAATCCCGCAACTGACCGAGTGCTTTCGGGTGACGGGCGATCCGTGCGTGATGATGAAGGGCGCGGTGGGTTCGATGACGGAGCTGGAAGAGTTGATCAATCGGGTGGCGAAGTTCGGCTTCAGCAAGACCTCGATTGTGTTGTCGAGCGCAATCGAGAAGCGCGTGCCGCTGAGCCACATCGAAGGCAACGGTAAGTAATCAGGAACTCAGAAGATCCAAATGTGGGAGCGGGCTTGCTCGCGAAGAGGGAGTGTCAGACAACCTTTTGCCGAATGACACACCGCTTTCGCGAGCAAGCCCGCTCCCACAGGGGATTTTGGGTGACTTCGAGATCAGCGGTAGCGCTGCAGGTGCTCGCTGACTTTGGCCGCCGGGACTTTCTGCAGTTTGCACAGCAGATCGTGATTCAGCTCCCGCACCCCATGCTTGTGCCGCAGTTCTTCCGCCAGATGCGCCATCAGATTGGCCGCCATCTCCGCATCCGCCATCGCCCTGTGCGCTTGGCCGGTGTGTGGCAGGCGGGCGAAAGTGGTGAGCGTGCCGAGCTTGTGATTCGGTGCAGCCGGCATCAGGCGACGGGCCAGCAGCAGCGAGCAGGCGAAATTCTGCAGACGGGTGCGTTTGATCCGTCCAAGCTCGAAGTCCCAGAACTTCTGGTCGAACGAGGCATTGTGCGCGACCAGTGGCGTGCAGCCGACGAATTCGTTGACCTCTTCCATGACCCGCTCGGCCGAGGGTGCACTGCGCAACATGGCGTTGCTGATGCCGGTCAGTTGTTCGATGAACGCGGGGACGCGGACGCCGGCGTTCATCAGGCTCTGGTAACGCTCGACGATACGGCCGTTTTCCAGCATGACCACGGCGATTTCCGTGGCGCGACAGCTGCTGTTCGGCGACAGGCCGGTGGTTTCAAAGTCGATGACTGCAATGCGTTCCAAACCGGGTTCAACTCCGTACAAATCAATTCTTGAGCAACGCTCAGTTTTTCAACAGCAGTGCGCCTTCAATCGGCACATAACGGCTGGCGGCGCGGATCAGCGAGTTGGCGGTCAGGCCCGGCACGCCATAGGCCACTGCCTGTACGCCGTGCTTGCTGATGATGCGTTCGAGCAGCATGTCGAAGTCGCCGTCACCGGAGGCCAGGACGATTTCGTCGACGTGGTCGGCGGCGTCCATAATGTCGAGGGTGATGCCCACGTCCCAGTCGCCCTTGGCCGAGCCGTCGCTGCGCTGGATATAGGGTTTGAGCTTCACGGTGAAACCGAGGTTGCGCAGGATCTGCTGGAACTGCTGCTGCTTGCTGTCGCCACGGTCGATTGCGTAGGCGTAGGCCTCGACGATCTGCCCTTGCTTGCTAATGTCAGCCCACAGCGCGGCGTAGTTGAAGTGACAACCATAGGCCTGACGCACGGTGTAGTAGAGGTTCTGCACATCGGCGAACACTGCGATTTTTTTCACCGGGATTCCTGTGAGCGCATAGCGCACGAAGCGGGATCAGGCGCCGGGCCCGAAAAAGGCGCTCAGTATGCCAGCCCACAGGAAGGTGGCGCGAATAATCGACCCACCACTCCGGACGGATGGTGGATTGTGGTGAGGGGATTTATCCCCGATGGGCAGCGCAGCGGCCCCGAAAATGGGACTGCTGCGCACTCCATCGGGGATAAATCCCCTCACCACAGATTTGATACTGACGGCTGATCAGTCAGACAAACGAATCGTCGTCATCGAAGAATGACGAGTTGTCATCGCTGTAGTCGGTGTCAGTGAATCCGCCCTGGTCATTGCCAGAGAAACCGTTATCGGCCACACGCTGGTCATTGCCCCAGTCGTTACCGCTCTGGTCGGCCACTTGCGCCGGCTCTTCCTTGATCACTTCAACGATTTCTTCGGGCTGCTGGTTGTGATGGAACAGGCTGCTGATGCCCTGCGCCAGCATCACGCCACCGGCCACGCCAGCGGCAGTCTTCAGGGCGCCGCCGAGGAAGCTGCTGCCCGTAGCCGGAGCTGCTTGCTGCGCGTAGTTGGGCGGTGGTGCGGCATAGTTCTGTTGTGGCGCTGGCGCAGCGTAGTTCTGCTGCGGTGCCGGCTCACGCCAGCCGCCGGTAGAAGCCGGAGCGCTCTGGGTCGGCGCTGGACGCGAGCTGCCGCCGCCGAAGATGCTCGACAGGAAACCACCGCCGCCGCTTGGCGCCGGGGCCGCGCTCTGGGACTTGGCCGCTTGCAGTTCAGCCTGCAATTGCTGGACTTGCCGGGTCAGCTGCTTGTTCTGTTCGTCGAGGCTCTTGATGGCCGCCTCTTGCACCAGAATCGCCTGGGTCATGAAATAACCTGCCGCCGGCTGGCGGGTCAGGTGTTCCTTGATCCGCGCCTCGGCCTGGGCGTCGCGCGGGGCTGCCTCCGTTTCGGCCTGTTGCAGCCGGGAAAACAGTCCATCGATCAGGGTTTGCTCTTCGCTGTTCATGGCGACCTCGTAGATTGCCGGGGATAACGTTGCCCGTGTCCACTGTGGACATGGCGCACCTCTGTAATGGAGGCAGTGACAGGATGTTTCAACGACCTTTACCGAATGTTTACGTTTGTGTCCGCCCGCCCATCATCGGTTAAAGTGAGCCACTGTTTTCGACCTGCGATACCGACTGATGAATGCCTTCGATGTACTGCGCGACTCTCTGTATTTTTTCAAACGCCACCTGGTCAGCATCTTGCAGCTGTGCCTGCCGCTGGTGATCTTCGAGGCGGCGCTGCAGCAAGTGGTGGATCACGTCACCGACCCCGACAGTTTCTCCGCCGCCAGCGTGGTCGTCGGTCTGCTGGTGTATCCGCTGTACACCGCCGCGCTGATCCTGTTCCTCGATGCTCGCACCCGTGGCGAAGCCCCGCGTAACCTTGATCTGCTGGCGATGTCCGCGCGCCTGTGGCCGCGTTTCGCCCTGCTCACAGCGCTCAATACCTTGCTGATTCTGCTGGGGCTGTCACTGTATTTCCTGCCGGGGCTGATGCTGATGGTCATGCTCGCATTCGCTGAATACCTGCTGGTGCTGCGCGGCATGGGGCCGTTGCAGGCGATGAAGGAAAGCCTGCGCCTGACCCGTGGGCATTTCTGGCGGATCCTGCTGTGCATTCTGTGTGTGATGGGGCCGCTGTGGCTGCTCAAGGGCGCGACCCTGGCGTCGTACCCCGACCCACAGAATCCGCTGATCGCGGTACTGATCGACAGCGCGCACAGTTTCCTGCAGCTGTTCACCAGTGTGGTGCTGTTCCGTCTGTTCATGCTGATCAGCGAATTGCCTGACAAACGTACCGGAGCGGTCTGACTTCGCGACCCTTGGGCCAAGGCTCTGCGGTCAGGTATGCTCGGAGCCACTTTTGTAACGCGATAAGCCGAGCCATGCCCCGTCTGCTGCGCTACACCCTGTCACTGATTGTGCTCGCCATCGCCGTGATCGGCGGGCTGATCTACAGCCTGACCTGGCGCCCCGATGCGCGAGAAACCTTGCCCGCCACCTGCAGCGGCACGCCGCCGACCCTGGTGCCCGGGCAAGCGCTGAAAGTCATGACCTGGAACGTGCAGTATCTGGCGGGCAAGCGCTATGTGTTCTGGAACGATCTCGCCCAAGGCGCCGATGAAGCACCATCCCCGGAGGACATGGCCTTCAGTCTCGACGAAGTGGCGCGGGTGATTCGCGACGAGCAGCCCGACGTGGTGCTGCTGCAGGAGCTGGATGACGGCGCCAAGGCCAGCGATTACCAGAATCAGCTCAAGCTGCTGCAGGAACGGGTCACCGATCTCTACCCGTGCAGCGCCCATGCCTTCGACTGGAAAGCCGAGTTCGTCCCCGACCCGCACATCTTCGGCAGCGTTGGCCGGCAACTGGTGACCCTGAGCCGTTACCGCATCGAACACGCCGAACGCCTGCAATTGCCGGTGCCCCCGGCGAATTTCATCTCCCGCCAGTTCCAACCCAAAGACGCCCTGCTCGCCACCAAGCTGCCGCTGAGCGACGGCGGACAACTGACGGTATTCAACACCCATCTGGATCGCGCCCGCCAACCGGACGAGACTTTGCAGGCGCAAGTGACGGCGGTGGCCAAAGTGCTCGACAAGTACGAAAGCCAGGGCCTGCCGTGGCTGATCGGCGGCGACTTCAATCTGTTGCCGCTGGGCCAGTATCAGCGTCTGCCCGCCGAGCAGCGCACGCCCTACTCGATCGACAGCGCGCTGCATCTGTTGTGGGACAAGTACCCGATGATCCCGACCAACAACGAAGCCAGCGGCATCGACCGCGCCCACTGGCTGACCCACTACCCCAACGACCCCGGCCTGAATGGCCCGGATCGCACCGTGGACTATCTCTTCTACAGCCCGAAGATCAAACGGGTCGAAGCGAGGGTGCGCCAGGACGATACGTTGCGCATTTCCGATCACTTGCCCGTGATTGCGCGGTTCCTGCTGCCCGCAGCCCCGTAGCCCCGTAGCCAGTTAACACGATATCCCGCTCCCACAATAGATTGATGTCGTACCGTGATGGGGTAGCAGGCTGCGATGTTTTGCTCTTCAGGTGCCGCGCGGCTTGGCCCGCGCGGTCGCCTCGGCCACCAACGGATCATCCGGCCAATAATGCTTCGGATAGCGCCCCTTCAGATCCTTCTTCACCTCGGCATAGGTGCTGCGCCAGAAGTTGGCCAGATCCTGCGTCACCTGCACCGGCCGGCGTGCCGGGGACAACAGGTGCAGCTTGACCACTTGCCGGCCGCCGGCAATTCGCGGCGTCTCGGCGAGGCCGAACAACTCCTGCAGACGCACCGCGAGAATCGGCGGAGACTCGCTGTAATCCAGACGAATCGATGACCCCGACGGCACGCTGATGTGATGCGGCGCCAGCTCATCAAGCCTCTGCGGCAACGGCCACGGCAGCAGATTGCGGACGATGCTCGACAGGTCCAGATTGGCGAAATGGCTGAGCCGCGAGACCTTGCCCAAGTAAGGCATTAACCAATGCTCGAGAGTGTTCAGCAACGTTGCATCGCTGACATCCGGCCACTGACTTTCATCCTGATGACTCAAATCCAGTTGCCGCAGCAACGCGACCCGTGCCTGCCACTGGCGCAACTCCGGGGTCCACGGCAGCAACTCCAGCCCCTTGCGCCGCACCAGATTGACCAGCGCCTGACTGCGCGCCGCTTCGTCGAGACCAGTCAACGGTTCGCGGCTGAGGATCAGTTCGCCAACCTTGCACTGACGCTCGGCGCGCAGCACGCCTTCGCGCTCATCCCAGTCCAGTTGATCGACAGCGCGCACTTGCTCGGCGAGCACCGAATCGAACAGCGCCGGATCAAAATCCGCCGCCAGGTAAATCCGCTCCTCACGCTGGCCCTGACGACTGCCGAGATCGGCGACAACGATCCACGGCTCCTTCATCAGGCTGTCGGCTTCGGCGAACAGCGCAGCGCGACCATTGGCCAGACGATATTCGGCGCCACCGGCACGCCGCTGCTGGGCAACCCGATCCGGGTAAGCCAGCGCCAGCAGCGCACCGAGCCAGCGCGGGTGATCGGGATCGCTGACCGGCGCGCTGGCCTTGCCGCGCAGGTAACCGCGATATTGCCGCGCCAGTTGCCGCGCACGCTGCACGCCGCCCTGAGCACCGCGTGCCGCGCGTTCTTCGCCGGAGAGCAGCACCAGGCGACTGTGCAGATCCGCACCGGCGCCGCGCAGGATATCGCGCTCGCCGAGCAGTGCCGCGACGTCGCACGCCATGTTCGCCAGCCCCAACGCCTGACCGCGCAGCAACAGATGGGCGATGCGCGGATGCGCCGGCAATTCGGCCATGGCCTGACCGTGGGACGTCAACGCCTCGCCTTCAAGTGCGCCCAGGCGCTGCAACAAATCCTGCGCCTGGGCATAGGCCGCTGCCGGCGGCACATCGAGCCAGACCAGCTCGCCCGGGGTCACGCCCCAGCGTCCAAGTTGCAGCGCCAGACTCGCCAGATCCGCCGACAGTATTTCCGCACTGCCGTAAGCGGCGAGCTGCTCGTGCTGATCCTGCGACCACAGGCGATAACAAACGCCCGGCTCCAGACGTCCGGCCCGGCCCGCACGCTGGGTGGCGCTGGCCCTGGAAATACGCTGAGTATCGAGGCGGGTCATGCCGCTGCCTGGGTCGAAACGCGGCACCCGCGCCAGCCCGGCGTCGATCACCACGCGCACGCCGTTGATGGTCAGGCTGGTCTCGGCGATGTTGGTCGCCAGCACCACTTTGCGCTGGCCCGCCGGCGCCGGGTCGATGGCAGCGCGCTGGGCGTTGAGATCCAGTTCGCCGTGCAACGGACAGAGCAATACGTCTTTACGCTCGCCAATGGCATCGCTCAGTTGCTGATGCACCCGACGGATTTCCGCCTGCCCCGGCAAAAACACCAGCAGGCTGCCGGTTTCATCGTGCAGCGCTTCGAGGACGGTCTGGGTCACGCGCTGGTCGATGTATTCGCCGGGCTGGAACGGCCGGCCCCAGCGCATCGTCACCGGGTACATGCGCCCTTCGCTGCGCAGGATCGGCGCGTCATCCAGCAACCCGGCCAGACGCTCGCCTTCCAGCGTGGCGGACATCAGCAATATCTTCAGCGGCTGTTCAGCTCGGAACAGTTCACGACCGTTCAAACTCAGGGCCAAGGCCAGGTCGGCATCAAGACTGCGTTCGTGAAATTCGTCGAAGATCAGCAGACCGACGCCTTCCAGTGCCGGATCATCCTGCAGACGTCGGGTGAGGATGCCTTCGGTGACCACTTCGATACGGGTATTGGGGCCGACCTTGCTGTCGAGACGGATGCGATAGCCGACCGTTTCACCGACCTTCTCACCCAGTTCGCTGGCCAACCGTTCGGCAGCGGCTCGCGCGGCGAGACGCCGTGGTTCGAGCATCAGAATGGTCTGCCCGGCCAGCCACGCTTCATCGAGCAAGGCTAAAGGCACGCGGGTGGTTTTACCGGCGCCGGGCGGTGCTTCGAGCACGGCTTCGTGGCGTGTCGCCAAGGCTTCACGCAGGGCGGGTAAAACTTCATCGATCGGCAAAGAAATCATGCTGGCTCCCAAACAGAGGCGCGAGTATAACGGCGAACTGCCGGGCGTTTGTCAGGGTCTTAACTTCACAAGACGAAGCTTCGTTAATAGATGACTCAGGAGATTTTCCATGCGCTTACCTTCTCGCCTGATCGGCGGTGTACTGGTCGCCACCCTGCTCACTCAACTCACGGCCTGCGGTTCGATTTTCTATCCGGACCGTCGCGGTCAGATCGACGGCAAGATCGACCCGGCGATTGCCGTGCTCGACGCCGTGGGCCTGCTGTTCTACGTGATTCCAGGGCTGATCGCGTTCGCGGTCGACTTCACCACCGGTGCGATCTATTTCGAACCGGGCCACACCGCTCAGATCGATCCGGCCAAACTCAAACAAGCCATCGGCCCGGACGGTCAGGTCGATAACCTCAAGTTGCAGGCTATTCTCGAAACAGAACTGGGCCGCAACCTGCCGCTGGACGATCCGCGCCTGATCCAGCACAAGGGCAGCACTCAACAACTGGCGATGTTTGGCCTGCAACCCGCCGCATAAGGAAATCACATGACCACCAGCCCCGAACACGCCCGCCTGCTGCGGCTGGCAACCCGCGCTTCGGTGGCGGTGGCCTGCACGCTGATCATCGCCAAAGCCATCGCCTGGTGGCTGAGCGGCTCGGTGAGCATGCTCGCCGGCCTCACCGACTCGGCGCTGGATGGCGTCACTTCGCTGCTCAATCTGCTGGCGGTGCATTACGCGCTGCGTCCGGCCGATGACGATCACCGTTACGGCCACGGCAAGGCCGAATCGCTGGCGGGCATGGCGCAGGCGCTGTTCATCGGTGGCAGTGCGGTGCTGATTGCGTTTCAGGCGTATGAACGCATCAAGCAACCGGAGCCGCTTGGCGCGCCGTGGCTGAGCATCGGCGTGATCGTGTTCTCGCTGCTGCTGACCGCGGCGTTGCTGACGCTGCAACATCGGGTGATCAAGCAGACCGGCTCCAACGCCGTGCGCGCCGACTCGCTGCACTACCGTTCTGACATGCTGCTCAACGGCAGCATTCTGATTGCGCTGATTCTCGCCGGCATGGGCTTTCATCAGTTGGACGCATGGTTCGGCCTGGGGATTGCCGGGTACATCTTGTGGAGCGCGATCCAGATCGCCCGGGAAAGTTTTTCGGTGCTGATGGATGAAGAGCTGCCGACGGACGTCAGTCAGCACATGCTCGAACTGGCCTGCGGCGTACCCGGCGTACTGGGCGCGCATGATTTGCGCACGCGGATTTCAGGCAACCACTGGTTCGTGCAGTTGCATCTGGAATTGCCGGGAGAGCTGACCTTGTCAGTCGCTCACGGTATCAGCGATCAGGCGGCGGATGCGATTCACGCCGCCTACCCGCGAGCCGAAGTGCTGGTGCACGCCGACCCGCAGGAAGTGGTCAAGACCGAACGGGCGCAAACCCGGATTCAGTAAGACACCTGATAACCGCGACTGCTCAGGCAATTGCCCTGCGCCTGACGGTAAGCCTGCACCACCTCAGGCGCCGGTTGATAGGTCGCGGTACGCGGGTCGAAACCGCTCTGCTGCACGGCGTATTGGTAGCACTGATAACCGTCCTGCTGCACCTGTTCCGGCGACTGCCCGTTGGCCGGATAGGCCTCGACGTCATAGCCCTGGGATTGCGGCTGCGGTTGCGGCGGTTGCTGCACCGGGGGTTCGACTACGACGTAATCCTGAGTGGCTTCCTGATACGCATAGTAGGAACCGGCAGCGAGGAACAGCAACGCACCGCCGATCCACACTTCACGGGCATAGTCCGGCAGATACTGGGTGCGAATCCCTCGTGGCGGCTGCACGACGATGTAGCGCGGGCCTTGCGGGCGATACCAGTAGCCGCCGGAATAGAAGTAATCCTGACCGCGATACGGCACTCGGTATTCGCGATCCGGGAAGCGGTCGATCACATGCCCCGGGCGGTATTGCGGGCCTGGCCCCCAACCGTTGCCATGTCCGTCCGGGCGACCCGGCCAGCGATTGTCATTGGGCCGGTTGCCGGTTTGCCATTGCTGGTTGTGGTAACCATTCTGCGGCCGCTCGTCGCGGTAGTAACCCTGGCGCGGTTCCTGAGTCTGGCGCACGGTGTCGGGCCGTGGCTGGATCGGCAGGTTGTTCGACGGGGGCGCCTGATGCACCGGAGCGGGTTGATTGGGCGCGCGGTTCTGGTTCTGCCACTGGCCATTGTTGTGCTGCTGGCCGTTGTGCTCGAACTGGCGGCTGTTGTCGCCCCGAATGATTTCGTTGTTCTGCGGCCGCGGCTGATTTTGCGGCGACGGATTGTTCTGCCCGTGGGGCTGATGATCGCCCCCATGGCCCTGGTTATTTCCCTGATGCTCAGGGCCGCGTCCACCATTAGGGCTGCGGCTCTCCGGATCGTCGGCGAGCGCTTGCGCACTGACGCTCACACACAGCAAACCAACACCGGCCAGACGCCAGATGCGCGACTTCATGCTTTTCCTCACTGCGGGTATTAAGAGGGCTTATAGCTAAGACCGGGAATACGCATACCGGGTTCTGCGACAGGTTATCAGTCACGAAACTTATTTATTGAGGAAGGCTGTGCATCGAGGCACAAAAAATCGCAGGCAAGAAAAAGGGAGACCCGTCGGCCTCCCTTTAGAGAACTTCGTCCTGGCTCGACGCTTTTGACGTCGGCTCACCTCACGCCGTCTTCTGGACAGTGTGCAGCTCGGGGGCCGGCCCATCCCCGGTGGGGGTGGCGGCCGCGGCGGGCCTGATTGGGCGGGCCGCAGTGGACTGTGTTACCGAGCAGTGATTCTGGTGATAAGAATAGGCCGCAAGACGCGACAGAGGATTGCGAAGATTGCTCAAATAAACACTGCTTGCGCAATTTTTAACCCTGGATAGATAATCCGCCGCAATAGTTACAACCAAGGACTGATTCATGAGCAAACTCGACCGTTACGACCTGAGTATTTTGGCGGAATTGCAGCGCGACGCCCGCATCTCCAACCAGGAACTGGCCGAGCGCATCGGTCTGTCGCCCTCGCCCTGCTCGCGCCGGGTCAAACAACTGGAGGACGACGGCTACATCTCGCGCCAGGTCGCCCTGCTCGATCGCAAGATGCTCGGCCTGAGCCTGACCGCCTACGTACTGATCGGCATGGACCGGCACACCCCGGAGCGTTTCGAGAATTTCGAAGCGGCGATCCGCACCTTGCCGCAGGTGCTGGAATGCAGCCTGGTGACCGGCGTGGATGCCGACTATCAGTTGAAAGTGGTGGTGCCGGACATGGATCACTATCAGAAGCTGTTGCTGGGGCACCTGACCCGGATTGAAGGCGTGACCAGCGTGCGTTCGAGTTTTGTGCTGAATCAGGTGCTCAACAGCACTGAATTGCCGCTGACGCATCTGCGCAACTGACATCGCCTTCGCGAGCAAGCCCGCTCCCACAGGGAAATGCATTCCAAATGTGGGAGCGGGCTTGCTCGCGAAGAGGCCGGTACAGGCACCCCATAACCGCGGCACACCGACACAGGTCAATGCGGCCCTGCCACCCTCGGCGTATAATCGCCCAGCCCTTTCAGCCCTGTGCGCGCCGGAGATGCCCGATGGATCCTGCAGTATTCGAAGAGTGGATGATGACTGGCCTGGTCAGCATCCTGATCATTTTCATGGGTTTCATCGTCTGGGATCTGGCGAAGAAGTCCAAGGCCGGGCGTTTCGGCTCGTTCATTCTGTTCTTCGTCCTGGGCCTGGGCGTGGCTGCGTTCATCATCAAGAGTGTGGTGATCGGCCTGATCGAATCCGGCGCTCTATAACCGCGCCGGCACTTCTTTCCATTGGCCCTGATCGAGCCCGTCGAGCGTCCAGTCGCCGATCCGCACCCTTACCAGCCGCAACGTCGGCAGCCCTACCGCAGCGGTCATCCGCCGTACCTGACGGTTGCGCCCTTCACGAATCACCAACTCCAGCCAACTGGTCGGCACGCTTTTGCGAAAGCGTACCGGCGGATTGCGTGGCCACAGTTCAGGTTCCTCCAGTTGCCGCGCCTCGGCAGGCAAAGTCTTGCCGTCATTCAACTCGACACCTTCGCGCAGACGCTGCAACTGCTCGCCTGTCGGCACGCCTTCGACCTGCACCCAGTAAGTCTTCGCCAGTTTGTGTTTCGGATCAGCGATGCGCGCCTGCAACTGGCCGTCATTAGTCAGCAACAACAAGCCTTCGCTGTCGCGATCAAGGCGTCCGGCCGGATAGATACCGGGCACGTCAATGTAATCCTTGAGCGTCGCCCGCCCGCCTTCGTCGCTGAACTGCGTCAGCACATCGAATGGCTTGTTGAACAGGATCAGCTTCGGCTCGGCCGGCGGCGCCTTGGCGACACGGCGTGGAGCTGAGGGGGAAAGCTTCGCGCCAGGGCGGCGGGAAGGAGGACGCGGGGGACGGGACATAAGAGAACAAACATCTAACGGTCAGGGCTGCTAATGCTAGTAGCCCGACCGTTAAATGACCATCAACAAATCAGCGGAACGGCGGCTCGTCGAAGCTGCGCAGTTTGCGCGAGTGCAGCGAGTTGAGTTCGGTGCGCAGCAGATCCACCGCCGCGATGCCGATCTTCAAGTGTTGGCTGACCGCGCGCTCGTAGAACGCGTTGGCCGAACCCGGCAGCTTGATTTCACTGTGCAGCGGTTTGTCCGAAACGCACAGCAACGTGCCGTAAGGCACCCGCAAGCGATAACCCTGGGCGGCGATGGTGCCGCTTTCCATGTCCACCGCCACGGCGCGGGACAGGTTGATCAGCGGACGTTCCTGCGCCCAGCGCAGTTCCCAGTTGCGGTCGTCGTAGGTCAGCACGGTGCCGGTGCGCAGGCGCTTTTTCAGCTCCTCGCCCTTCTCGCCGGTGATATTGGCGGCTGCTTGCTGCAGCGCCAGTTGCACTTCGGCCAGCGCCGGGATCGGAATGTTCGGCGGCACCACGCGGTCGAGAATCCCGTCACGACGCATGTAGGCGTGGGCCAGCACGTAGTCGCCGATGGTCTGCGACTGACGCAGCCCGCCGCAGTGACCGATCATCAGCCAGCAATGCGGGCGCAGCACCGCCAGGTGGTCGGTGATGTTCTTCGCGTTGGACGGGCCGACGCCGATGTTGACCAGGGTCACGCCATGGCCGTCGTTGGCGATCAGGTGATAGGCCGGCATCTGGTAGCGGTGCCAGACCACGCCAGCGGCGATCGCCGAGGCTTCGCCGTGATCCATGCCCTTCTCGATGATCACGTTGCCCGGCAAAACCATGCGCACGAAACGCGGGTCGTTGCGCAGTTGTTCCAGGCCATGAACGATGAACTGGTCGACGTAGCGGTGGTAGTTGGTCAGCAGAATCCACGGCTGCACATGGCGCCAGTCGCTGCCGGTGTAGTGCACCAGGCGACGCAGGGAGAAGTCGACGCGCGCGGCGTCAAACAGCGCCAGTGGCAGCGGATCGGTGTTTTCCCAGTCGTAGAGACCGTCGGCGATGCCATCGGTGGCGGCGGACAGGTCGGTACTCGGGAACACTCGCGCCAGCACCGCAGCGGTGACGCCGGAGCCGGCCAGTTCATCGCCCTGCTCGACCACGTACGGGTATGGAATATTCTGCTGACTGACGCCGACTTCCACGGTCACGGTGAAGTCGTGCATCAACGGCACCAGTTGTTCCAGCAGGTATTTGCGGAACGCCTTGGGATGGGTGACGGTGACGCTGTAGGTGCCCGGCAGTTGCACCTTGGCGTAGGCGCGGGTGGTCTGCGGGACTTCGCCCTGACACAGGTAGGTCAGACGCAGTTCGGGATAACGAAACAGGGCACGCTGTTCGGCGTCAGGCTCGACGCGATCCTTGAGGTAACGCTTGAGCGCCGAGTTCAGCGCAGTGGTGGCCCGCTCATGCAGCTCGGCCAGACGATCCACGGCTTGTTCGGCGGTTTGAACGACAATAAACGCTTCGGTCACGATCAGCTTCCTGTGTTCTGACTTGCAGAGCTTCATCTTGCCTGCATCGTGGTCTCACGGGAACAGTGGCGTTGTGGCTGTACCCAAATCTCCCTGTCAATGGAGATCCCCTGTGGGAGCGGGCTTGCTCGCGAATGCGCTGTGTCAGTCGACCTATCCATTGACTGACACACCACATTCGCGAGCAAGCCCGCTCCCACAAGGGGATTTGTGTTGGGTCAGAAACCCTGGGGGGTTGCGCGGGCGACGATGGCTTCGACGTCCAGCCCACGCGGCAATGCACCGTAGACCCGGCCGCCACCACTCAGGCGGCTGGCAATGAACGCGTCGCTGACCGCCGAGTTGCCGGCCTCCAGCAATAGCTTGGCCTGCAAACCGAGCGCGATGTCTTCGGTGAGTTGCCGCGCCCGATACTGAATATCGCTGGTGTCCTTGAACTGCGCCTGCAACTGCTGGATATGCGCGGCCAGGCGCTTGTCGCCGTGCCCGTCACCCAACTCGCTGAACAGCACATCGAGCACACCCGGTTCTTTCGACAGCGCACGCAACACATCCAGGCACTGCACATTCCCCGAGCCTTCCCACGTCGAGTTGACCGGCGCTTCGCGATACAGCCGTGGCAGGATGCTCTCCTCGACATAACCGGCACCGCCCATGCACTCGGCGGCTTCGTTGATCATTCCGGGGGCACGTTTGCAGATCCAGTATTTGCCCACCGCCGTCACCAGCCGGGCGAATTGCGCTTCATGGCGATCATCCAGATGATCCAGCGCCTTGCCCATGCGCAGGCTCAGGGCCAGCGCGGCCTCGCTTTCCAGCGCCAGATCGGCCAGCACGTTCTGCATCAACGGTTGCTCGCTGAGCAGTTTGCCGCCGACCTTGCGGTGCGCGCAGTGGTGGCTGGCCTGGGTCAGCGCCTGACGCATCAGCGAGCTGGAGCCGACCATGCAATCGAAACGGGTCATCGCCACCATCTCGATGATGGTCGGCACACCGCGCCCCTCTTCGCCGACCATCCACGCCAAAGCGCCACGGAACTCCACTTCACTGGAGGCATTGGACTGGTTGCCGAGTTTGTTTTTCAGGCGCTGGATGTAGAACTGATTGCGCGTGTCGTCGGGGCGGTGGCGCGGCAGCAGGAAGCAGGTCAGGCCCTTGTCGGTCTGCGCCAGCGACAGGAATGCATCGCACATCGGCGCCGAGCAGAACCACTTGTGCCCGACCAGTTCATAGGCCTGCCCCGGGCCACTGGCACCGACCGGATAGGCCTTGGTGGTATTGGCGCGCACGTCGGTGCCGCCCTGTTTCTCGGTCATCGCCATGCCGATGGTCACGCCGGCCTTGTGCGCCATGCCGACGTTGCGCGGGTCGTATTCGGTGGCGAGGATTTTCGGCAGCCACTGCTCGGCCAGATCAGGCTGCAAACGCATGGCCGGGACACTGGCGAAAGTCATGGTGAATGGGCAACCGCTGCCGGCCTCGGCCTGGCTGTGCAGATAGCTCATCGAGGCGCGGGCGACATGCGCGCCGTCCTGCGGATGGGTCCAGGGTGATGAGGTCAGGCCATGTTCGATCGCGGTGCGCATCAGCTCGTGATAAGCGGGATGGAATTCCACCAGATCGATGCGATGACCGTAGCGGTCATGACTGACGAACACCGGCTTGTTCTGATTGGCAAGGAACCCGGCTGCCATCAACGGCCCGCCGGCCAGCGCACCGTAGGCATCGATCCGAGACTCGGCCCACCCGGCGCCGAAACGGCGTGACCACTCCTGCAGCGGCAGGTCGATGCGGTACAGGTTGGCGCCATCCAGCGACGGTGGCTGGTTGGTGACTTCGTGGGTTTCGGCGAACTGATGCAGGTTCATGACGGGGCTCCTTTGGTCAGCCAAGGGATTCAGTTAAGCACCGGCCCGTGGTTGATCAAAGTGTCATATGCGCCGAACTGTCGGCGCTTTCACCCTATTATGCGCTGAGCACCCGACGCTCCAGCGCCGTCTGCAGGTCTTCGAATTTCACCGGTTTGTTCAGGTAATCGATGCGCGTACCCGGCGCGCAGTGCTCGCGATCTGTGCCCAGCGCCAGCATGAACACCGGCAGATTGGCGCAGCCGGGCAACGCATGAATCTGGCAGCACAACGACGCGCCTTCATGATTGGGCAACTGGCAATCGATCAGCACCGCGTCGAAGGTTTCCCGTTGCAGGCAATCAAGTGCCGCCGCGCCGTTGTCCGCCGTGCGCACGCGGAAACCGAGCTTGAGCAGCATGCCGCGCATCAGCAGTTGGTTGACGCTGTTGTCGTCCACCAGCAACACCGTGCAATCCTGCGGCGCACGGCTGCGCTCGTGCAGCGCGTCCGCGGTTGGCGCCGCTTCGACTTCCGGCAGCTCAAACTCGACATCCAGTTGAAAACGGCTGCCGCTGCCAGGCTGGGAGCGGTGAGTCAGCTTGCCGCCGAGCAGTTCCACCAGTTGCCGACAGATCGCCAGCCCCACGCCCAGCCCGCCGTATTCGCGGGTCATCGAGCCATCAAGCTGGAAGAAGCGCTGATACATCGTCGCCTCGCCCAGATCGGTGAAACCGATGCCGGTGTCGATCACCGCAAACGACAACGCCAAGCGATTGCCCGCCGACGGTTTGCCGGTCACTCGCAGCGCCAGACCGCCGACCCGGGTGAACTTGATCGCGTTGTCCAGCAGGCACTCCAGGCACTGCGCCAGTTTTGCGCTGTCGCCGTGCAAGCGATCCGGCAGGGTCGGCAGCACCTCGACTTTGAAGTCCAGCGACTTGCTCGCCGCGTTGCCGTCGAACTGCACGCGCAAGGCCTCGACCACCGCGCGCAGACTGAAGCTGCCCGGCGTCGCCTTGAGCTTGCCGGCCTGCAATTCGGTGAGGGTGAGGATGCCGTTGACCATGCGCATCATGTCCCGGGCGGAGCCGGCGGCGGTTTGCTGGTATTGCTCCAGTTCAGGCTCCAGCTCGACGGTCTGCATCAGTTCCAGCGAACCGATCACACCGTTCATCGGCGTGCGCAATTCGTGGGTCAGGGTCGCGAGGAATTCATCCTTGAGCTTGTTGCTGTGGGCCAGTTGCTGGTTGAGCACTTCGAGTTTCTGCCCGGCATCGAACAGGGTTTGCGCCTGTTGCTCGCGCATCGCGTTGATGCGATCAGCCAGCGCCAGCGACAGCAGCGCGACTTCGATCGCCGAACCGATCTGGCTGGCGTACATGGTCAGGAACACGTTGGGCAGCAGGCCCAGCACCATCAGCGTATTGACGATGCCGCCGAGCAGGAATGCCGACCAGGCAATGATGAAATAACGCGCCACCCGCAAGCCGCGCCACCAGGCGAGAATCCCGGCGGCGAAGATCACCACGGTGAACACCAGCGCCAACAGGGTCGCCAGGCGCAGCGACAATGCGTAACTGGTCATCAGCGACAGCCCGACCACCAGCGCGCCGAACGCGATCAGGGCGATCAGCAGATAGTCGAGCCAGCGGCTGTGGGTTCTGGTCTGCAGGAAACTGCGGGCGAACTGGCTGCCGAACAACCCGGCGCAACCGATGAAAAACGGTGTGGCGGCGTTGGCCCACCACGGATTGTCCGGCCAGAAATACTCGACCGCCGCGCCGTTCACCGACAGTTGATAAAGGCCGAACGAGGCGATGTAGAAGATGTAATAGAGGTAGCTGGTGTCGCGCACGCTCAGGTAGATGAACAGGTTGTAGACCAGCATCCCCAGCAGCACACCATAGATGATCCCCAGCACATACAGGCGCACCGGCTGGTCTTCGAGGTACGCGGTGCTCGACCATAACGTCACCGGCGCCTGAATCGAACCTTCACTGGCCAGGCGCAGGTACACGGTTTTTTGCTGGTCAGGGGCGAAGGTCAGGTCGAACAGGTAATTGTTCTGCCGGATCTCGCGACTGGCGAACGGCAAGGCGTCGCCGGTCTGCCGGATCAGGCGGTAGTCGCCATTGGCATCGGCCATATAAAGGTCGAGATGATCGAGCGGCGGATACGCCAGTTCCAGCAGCCAGGTGCGTTGGGCGGCCGGGTTGTTCGGACGGTAATGCAGATCGATCTTCAACCAGAACGCCGAGCGCGAGTAACCGGCATTGAGCGTGGCTTTGTCGTGGGGTTTGAAATTGCCCGCCGCCGCTTGAGCACGGACGTCGGCGATGTTCGCCTGACCGCTCGGGTCTTCGAACACTTGCAAGGAGCGGCCCAGGGGAAGGCTCTGGGTATTTTCGTCGAACTCGACGGCGCTTGCGAGGAGGGGCAAGCAGAACAGCAACATCAGCAAATAGCGCATTGAAGCCCCAGCGTGGCTCGTCCGGTTGTGTCAGGAAGCCCCCCATTCCCTTTGAGTAGACGTAAAACCGGTATTACCTGTTATTGGTTTGGATCCAGACTAGCATAGCCGTTGATGGCCATTGAGCACCATCGAAATTTTTCCTACAAAGGCTCTAGAACGGGCGTTTCAGAGCAAAGCAGCGAGCTAGAGCTGTTGAGTTGGTCAACTCGGTAAAGCAGCAGACATTGTGAATGCTTTTGTGATGACAAGCTCGATCGGGACTGAACCCCAAATTCAGCTTTGGTGGTAAGCTCGCGCACCATGAATATCTACAGCTCCCGCCCCGTTGTCCTCTGTCTCTCCGGCCACGACCCCAGTGGTGGCGCCGGCTTGCAGGCAGATATCGAAGCCCTGCTCGCGCAGGGTTGCCATGCGGCTCCGGCCGTCACCGCCCTGACCGTGCAAGACACCGTCAACGTCACAGACTTCCGCGTCCTCGACCGAGAGTGGGTACTGGCCCAGGCCAATGCCGTGCTCAACGACTCCGAAGTCGCTGCGGTCAAACTGGGCATGCTCGGCTCGCTGGAAATGGTCGACACCGTGGTCGAACTGCTCTCTGCGCACCCGCACTTGCCAGTGGTTTGCGACCCGGTGCTGCGTGCCGGCGGCGGCGGACGCCTGGGCAAGGACGAAGTCGGTTATGCGATGCGCGAGCGTCTGCTGCCGCTGTCGATCATTGCCACCCCCAACCTGCCCGAAGCGCGGATTCTCGCCGAACTGCCCGAAGGCACCGCGGATGAGTGCGCGGAAAAACTCCTGCCGTTCGTCAAAAACCTGCTGATCACCGGCGGCCATGGCGACGAAACTGAAATCCACAATCGCCTGTACAGCCGTGACGGCCTGCGTGAAACCTTCTATTGCCAGCGTTTGCCGGGCAGTTATCACGGTTCCGGCTGCACATTGGCCAGCGCCCTCGCCGGTCGGCTGGCCCAAGGTGAAAACCTCGCCAGCGCCGTGCGTACTGCACTGGATTACACCTGGCGCACCCTGCGCGATGCCGAACAACTGGGCAAAGGCCAGTTCGTGCCGCGTCGCCTGCCGCTGGATTTTTGCTCGTAACGTCGTGAGGTCTGCCTGATGAAACTACGTGGCCTGTACGCCATCACCGACAGCCAATTACTGGCGGGCAAGTTTCTGTCGTATGTGGAGGCGGCGCTGGAAGGCGGCGTCACCCTGCTGCAATACCGCGACAAAAGCAGCGACGAGGCCCGCCGTCTGCGCGAGGCCGAAGCGCTACGCGATCTGTGCGAACGTTACAAGACGCAGTTGATCATCAACGATGACGCCGAATTGGCCGCACGCCTCAACGTCGGCGTGCACCTGGGGCAGACCGACGGCCCGCTGTCGCCGACCCGCGCCCTGCTCGGCTCCAAAGCCATCATCGGTTCGACCTGCCACGCGCAGCTTGAATTGGCTGAACAGGCCGCCAAGGAAGGCGCGAGCTATGTCGCCTTCGGTCGCTTCTTCAATTCCAACACCAAACCCGGCGCGCCAAGCTGCAGCCTCGATCTGCTCGACGAGGCCAAACGCAAGCTGCATCTGCCGGTCTGCGCGATTGGCGGCATCACCCTCGACAACGCCGCGCCGCTGGTGGCCCACGGGGTCGACCTGCTGGCGGTGGTCCACGGCTTGTTCGGTGCCGAAAGCACCGCCGAAGTGACCCGCCGCGCCCGCGCCTTCAACGAACTTCTGAAAATCTGATTTGAGAGCCCGAACATGTCTCGTTCCGAAACCCTGTTTGCCAATGC
The DNA here is from genome assembly GCF_058787295.1 of Pseudomonas sp. FW305-3-2-15-E-TSA4. Taxonomy (NCBI): domain Bacteria; kingdom Pseudomonadati; phylum Pseudomonadota; class Gammaproteobacteria; order Pseudomonadales; family Pseudomonadaceae; genus Pseudomonas; species Pseudomonas sp. FW305-3-2-15-E-TSA4. The sequence continues at coordinate 115,218 of NZ_JBYSZP010000011.1, forward strand.
CCAGAAACACATTCCCGGTGGCGTGAACTCGCCGGTTCGCGCCTTCAAGAGCGTGGGTGGCACGCCGCTGTTCTTCAAGCACGCCGAAGGCGCCTACGTCACTGACGAAGACGACAAGCGTTATGTGGATTACGTCGGTTCGTGGGGGCCGATGATCCTCGGCCACAGCCACCCGGACGTGCTCGACGCAGTGCGCAATCAACTGCAACACGGCCTGTCCTACGGCGCGCCGACCGCGATGGAAACCGAGATGGCCGACCTGGTCTGCTCGCTGGTACCGTCGATGGACATGGTGCGCATGGTCAGCTCCGGCACCGAAGCGACCATGAGCGCGATTCGTCTGGCCCGTGGTTACACCGGTCGTGACAGCATCATCAAGTTCGAAGGTTGCTACCACGGTCACTCCGACAGCCTGCTGGTCAAGGCCGGTTCCGGCGCGCTGACCCAGGGCGTGCCAAGCTCCGCCGGTGTGCCGGCCGCGTTCGCCAAACACACCCTGACCCTGCCGTTCAACGACATCGACGCCGTGGAAAAGATGCTCGCCGAAGTCGGTCAGGACGTCGCCTGCATCATCGTCGAGCCAGTCGCTGGCAACATGAACTGCGTGCCGCCGGCACCGGGTTTCCTCGAAGGCCTGCGTGCGCTGTGCGACAAGCATGGCGTGGTGCTGATTTTCGACGAAGTGATGACCGGTTTCCGCGTTGCCCTCGGCGGCGCCCAGGCGCACTACGACGTGACCCCGGATCTGACAACCTTCGGCAAGATCATCGGCGGCGGCATGCCGGTCGGCTGCTTCGGCGGCAAACGTGAAATCATGGAACGCATCGCGCCGCTGGGCCCGGTGTACCAGGCCGGCACCCTGTCGGGTAACCCGCTGGCGATGGCCGCCGGTCTGACCACCCTGCGCCTGATCAGCCGTCCGGGGTTCCACGCCGAACTGACCGACTACACCACGCGCCTGCTCGACGGCCTGCAACAACGCGCCGATGCCGCGGGCATTCCGTTCGTGACCACGCAAGCGGGTGGCATGTTCGGCCTGTACTTCAGCGGCGCCGACGACATCGTCACCTTTGAAGACGTGATGGCCAGCGACGCAGCACTGTTCGGTCGCTTCTTCCACCTGATGCTCGAAGGTGGCGTGTACCTGGCACCGAGTGCATTCGAAGCCGGTTTCACCTCGATCGCCCACGGCGAAGCCGAGCTGAAAATCACCCTGGACGCTGCCGAACGCGCCTTCGCTGCATTGAAGTAATCGCCGTACCGCTGACGTTGGCCATGGCCAGCGTCAGCTTTCACCTACACTCACGCCGTTTTTCCCACGCCTCTGCTAAAAATCCATCAGAAAGTGGCCGATATATTCCCCGCGCAGCAGAAAAACGAGTAAAGACTTTGTAAGGTTGGCCCTGCTTATTTCATAATGCGCGCTTATTGGATCCCTCGATGGGTCCGCGTGCCCTTCAGAGGTAAGTCGATTCCCATGAACCGCACCGGCCGCACCCTTGCCTTGGGCTGCCTGTTGCTCCTTCAGCCCCTGCTCGCGCATGCACAAGCAGGCGGCAACTCGTTGTTGATCCCGGCGATGGGTCGTTGCACCCTCAACACTCAGCCGCAAGACGTCACGCAGGCACTGGCCGCCTGCCAGAAAGCGGCGGACGAAGGGGATGCGCAAGCGCAATACGAGTTGGGTGAGTTCTACTACGACGGCAAGAATGCGCCACGCGATCTCAATCAAGCCCTGAGCTATTTCGAAAAGGCCTCGCTGCAAGGCCACGCTCAGGCGCAGTTCAAGCTTGGCACCATGTTCTTCCACGGCGAAGGCGTGCAGGCCAACAACATTCAGGCGTACATCGTGCTGAAGATGGCCGCGGTCAACGGCGCCGAAGATGCGCTGGACACCGCCGACGAAGTCTCCGAAAAAATGTCCCGCGAAGACCTCGAAACCGCGACTCAGGTGCTCGGGCAAATTTTCCGTAAATACCTGATGGAACTGCAGAGCGCAGATGGGCGTACGCCGTTTTCGCCACTTCCCTGATTTTTGCGCCGACCTTTCCGGCCCCTTCGCGAGCAAGCTCGCTCCCACATTTGATCTCCAGCGCTGCGAAGATCTTTTGTGGGAGCGAGCCTGCTCGCGAAGGGGGCGACGCGGTTCTGAGCCCTACTTCTCAGGCATCGGCATCGGAAACGGCATCACATTGCCGACCGCGCCACGGGCTTCGCTGATTTTCGGGGTGCCCAGACGTTCCACCTCGTCGATGCGCACGATCGAATGCATCGGCACAAAGCTGCGCACCACACCTTCGAACTGCGCCTTGAGCTTCTCTTCGCTCGGATCGACCACCACTTGCGTGCGCTCGCCAAAGACGAACTCTTCCACTTCCAGAAAACCCCACAGATCACTTTGATAGATCTGCTTGGCGTACATTTCGAACACCTGGCCCTGGTTGAGGAAAATCACCTTATAGATTGGAGCTTCGCGTTTGGTCATGGCGGGGGGATAACATCGGGGATAAAAATGAGGGCGCAAACTATAGCATAGCCGCCGGACGCACAGCGGTAGGAACCTGAGGGCTTGTTCCCTATAATGCGCGGTTCTTTGAATCAGGTGACGACCTTACTCCATGGCCAAGAAGCTTTACATCGAAACCCACGGTTGCCAGATGAACGAGTACGACAGCTCGCGCATGGTTGATCTGCTGGGCGAACATCAGGCCCTGGAAGTCACCGCCCGCGCCGAAGACGCCGACGTGATTCTGCTCAACACCTGCTCGATCCGCGAGCGTGCTCAGGATCGGGTGTACTCGCAGCTCGGCCGCTGGCGCGAACTGAAACTGGCCAACCCGGACATGGTGATCGCCGTCGGCGGTTGCGTGGCCAGCCAGGAAGGCGCGGCGATCCGTGATCGCGCCCCGTACGTCGACGTGGTCTTTGGCCCGCAGACTCTTCACCGCCTGCCGGAAATGATCGACGCCGCACGCAGCAGCAAGCTGCCGCAGGTCGACGTCTCGTTCCCGGAAATCGAAAAATTCGACCACCTGCCCGAGCCGCGCATCGACGGCCCGAGCGCCTACGTGTCGGTGATGGAAGGTTGCAGCAAGTACTGCACGTTCTGCGTGGTGCCCTACACCCGTGGCGAAGAAGTCAGCCGGCCGTTCGATGACGTGATTGCCGAGATCATTCACCTCGCCGAAAACGGCGTGCGTGAAGTCACCTTGCTCGGGCAGAACGTCAACGGCTATCGCGGCCTGACCCACGATGGGCGTCTGGCCGATCTGGCCGAGCTGATCCGCGTGGTCGCCGCTGTCGACGGCATCGACCGCATCCGCTACACCACTTCGCACCCGCTGGAGTTCTCCGACAGCCTGATCCAGGCCCACGCCGAAGTGCCGGAGCTGGTCAAACACCTGCACTTGCCGGTGCAGTCGGGTTCCGACCGGATCCTCGCGGCGATGAAGCGCAACCACACCGCGCTGGAGTACAAATCCAAGCTGCGTAAACTGCGCGCTGCCGTGCCGGGCATCTGCATCAGTTCGGACTTCATCGTCGGCTTCCCTGGCGAGACCGAGAAAGACTTCGAACAGACCATGAAGCTGATTGCCGACGTCGGTTTCGACTTCTCCTACTCGTTCGTCTATAGCCAGCGCCCGGGCACCCCGGCGGCCGATCTGGCCGACGACACCCCGGAAGAGCTGAAGAAAGAACGCCTGAACGCCTTGCAGCATCGTTTGAATCAGCAAGGGTTCGAGATCAGCCGACAAATGGTCGGTTCGATCCAGCGCATTCTGGTCACCGACTACTCGAAGAAAGACCCGGGCGAGCTGCAAGGGCGTACCGAGAATAATCGTATCGTCAACTTCCGCTGCGATAATCCGACCCTGATCGGCCAGTTCGCCGATGTGCACATCGATGCGGCGCAACCGCACTCGCTGCGCGGCTCGCTGATTCAATAACACCGCATATCCCTGTGGGAGCGAGCCTGCTCGCGAAAGCGGTCTGTCAGACACCTCAATGTTGAATGTGTCGCCGCCTTCGCGAGCAGGCTCGCTCCCACAGGTACAGCGCCAGGGGCATGAATCGGGCGAGTTCATATAAGAGCTTTCGCACCCACGCCACTGGCGTTATCCTTGATTTCATCTTAATTGCCCCAGGGCGGCTAAATACGACCTTGAACGCACCCATAGAACCACATCGTTTTATCCTCGAGCCCTTTGAGGCTCGCCGCTTCGCCAATCTGTGCGGGCAATTCGACGAGCATCTGCGCTTGATCGAACAGCGCCTGGCCATCGAGATCCGCAATCGCGGAAACCAGTTCGAGCTGATCGGCGACCCCAAGCACACCACGTCTGCGGAAAACCTGCTGCGCCGCCTGTACCGCGAAACCAAGGGTACCGAGCTGTCGCCAGACATGGTGCACCTGTTCCTCCAGGAATCGGCCGTGGTCGAACTGGACAACCACGCCCCCGCCGAAGCCTCCGTCGCCCTGCGCACCAAGAAAGGCATGATTCGCCCACGCGGCCTGAATCAGCTGCGCTATGTGAAGGAAATCCTCGGCAACGACATCAACTTCGGCATCGGTCCGGCCGGTACCGGCAAGACCTATCTGGCCGTGGCTTGCGCCGTTGATGCCCTGGAGCGCGAGCAGATCCGCCGCATCCTGCTGGTACGTCCGGCGGTTGAAGCCGGTGAAAAACTCGGTTTCCTGCCGGGTGATCTCGCCCAGAAGATCGACCCGTACCTGCGCCCGCTGTACGACGCCCTCTACGAAATGCTCGGCTTCGAATACGTGGCCAAGCTGATCGAGCGCCAGGTGATCGAAGTCGCGCCGCTGGCCTACATGCGCGGTCGTACGCTGAATAACAGCTTCATCATTCTCGACGAAAGCCAGAACACCACCGTCGAGCAGATGAAGATGTTTCTGACCCGGATCGGCTTTGGCTCCACCGCGGTCATCACCGGCGACATCACCCAGGTCGACCTGCCGCGCGGCACCAAGTCCGGGCTGCATCATGTGATCGAAGTACTCAAGGATGTCCCGGGCATCAGTTTCACCCACTTCCAGCCTAAAGACGTCGTGCGCCATCCATTGGTGCAGCGGATCGTCGAGGCCTACGAGCGCTTCGAGACCCGTGCCGAAGCCGCCAGGGAAACCTCGCGCGATGCTTGAGCTGGATCTGCAAATCGCTACCGAAGCGAACGCCCCGAGTGAAGCCGACTTCCGCAAATGGTGCGAACTGGCCCTGCGCCAGCGCAGCGCCGACTCGGAAATGACCATTCGTCTGGTTGACGAGGAAGAAGGTCGTGAGCTGAATCACACCTGGCGCCATAAGGATTACGCGACCAACGTCCTGTCGTTCCCGGCCGAAGTCCCGGACGAGTTTCTCGACATCCCGCTGCTCGGCGATCTGGTGATCTGCGTGGCCGTGGTCGAGCGCGAAGCTGCCGAACAAGGCAAGGAACTCCAGGCCCATTGGGCACATCTAGTCATTCACGGCTGCTTGCATCTGCTCGGTTACGACCATATAGATGACGACGAAGCCGAAGAAATGGAAGCACTGGAACGCGAGTTGCTTGCCGAACTGGGCTATCCCGATCCGTACGCGGACGACGAAGCCGAAACATCCCCTATCGTTACAACAAAGGATTCAGAGTAATCGCTATGAGCGAAGATCGATCGAGCAACGGGCAGAAGTCATGGCTGGGTAAACTGACCCAGGCTTTTGCCCACGAGCCGAAGAACCGTCAGGAGCTGCTTGAGCTGCTGCGTGATGCACATCAGAACAAACTGCTGGACAGCGAAGCGCTGGCCATCGTCGAAGGCGCCATTCAAGTGGCTGACCTGCAAGTACGCGACATCATGGTGCCGCGCTCGCAGATGATCAGCATCAAGGCGAACCAGACACCCCGTGAATTCCTCCCGGCCGTGGTCGACTCGGCCCACTCGCGCTATCCGGTCATCGGCGAAAGCCACGACGACGTGATGGGCGTGCTGCTGGCCAAGGATCTGCTGCCGCTGATCCTCAAGGAGAACGGTGACAGCTTCAACATCAAGGACCTGCTGCGCCCGGCCACCTTCGTGCCCGAGTCCAAGCGTCTGAACGTGTTGCTGCGTGAATTCCGCGCCAACCACAACCACATGGCCATCGTCATCGACGAATACGGCGGCGTCGCCGGCCTGGTGACGATTGAAGACGTGCTGGAACAGATCGTCGGCGACATCGAAGACGAGCACGACGTCGAAGAAGACAGCTACATCAAGCCGCTGCCCAGCGGTGACTTCCTGATCAAGGCCCTGACACCGATCGAGAACTTCAACGAGTTCTTCGACAGCGAATTCTCCGACGACGAGTTCGACACCGTCGGCGGTCTGGTGATGAGCGCGTTCGGGCACTTGCCAAAACGCAACGAAATCACTGAAATCGGCGCCTATCGTTTCCGCATCCTGAACGCCGACAGCCGTCGGATTCATTTGCTGCGACTGACCCCTATCGCCCGGTAAGAAATCTAAGGATTGAAATGCGCTGGACAACCCGCCCCGGCTGGCCCGGTAACCTGCTGGCCGTGGCGGCCGGTGCAATCACCACCTTCGCCCTCGCCCCGTTCAACATCTGGCCGCTGGCTTTGCTCGCGGTCGGCCTGTTCTACGCCGGCCTGCGCGAGCTGAAACCGCGTCAGGCACTGGGCCGTGGCTGGTGCTTCGGTTTCGGCCTGTTCGGCGCCGGTACCAGCTGGATTTACTACAGCATCCACCATTTCGGTGGCGCGTCGGTGCTGCTGGCCGGGTTCCTGATGCTGCTGTTCACCGCAGCGATCGCGTTTTTCTTCGCCCTGCCCGCCTGGGTCTGGGCGCGCTGGTTGCGCCGCAACGAGGCACCGTTGGCCGATGCGCTGGCGTTTGCCGCGCTGTGGGTCGGGCAGGAAGCGTTTCGTGGCTGGTTCCTCACTGGTTTTCCGTGGCTCTACTCCGGCTACAGCCAGCTCGACGGCCCATTGGCCGGGCTCGCGCCAGTGGGTGGCATGTGGCTGGTGTCGTTCGTTCTGGCGCTGACTGCGGCGCTGATCTATAACGCGCCGCGCTTGCTGCAAACCGGTCGTAAAGGCTTTATCGCGGCCGGTTTGCTGTTGCTGGTCGGGCCATGGGTGGCGGGTATTGCGCTCAAGGGCCACGCCTGGACCAGTCCGTCCGGCCCGGCACTGAGCGTCGCTGCGATTCAGGGCAACGTCGAACAAAGCATGAAATGGGATCCGGCGCAGCTCAACGCGCAACTGGCGCTGTATCGCGACCTGAGTTTTCGCTCGAAGCCGGTGGACCTGCTGATCTGGCCGGAAACCGCGGTACCGGTGCTCAAGGAGTCCGCCGAGGGCTACTTGAACATGATGGGCAACTTCGCCGCCGAGCGTAAATCGGCGCTGATCACCGGCGTGCCGATCCGCGAGACGGTCCGCCACGAAAAACGCTTCTTCAACGGCATCACCGTGGTCGGCGAGGGCGATGGCACCTACCTCAAGCAGAAACTGGTGCCGTTCGGTGAGTACGTACCGTTGCAGGATCTGCTGCGCGGGTTGATCGCGTTCTTTGACTTGCCGATGTCCGACTTCGCTCGCGGTCCGGCGGATCAGCCGCTGCTGCAGGCCAAGGGTTATCAAATCGCGCCATTCATCTGCTACGAAGTGGTGTACCCGGAATTCGCCGCTGGGCTGTCGGCACGCAGCGATCTGCTGCTGACGATCAGCAACGACACCTGGTTCGGCACCTCGATCGGCCCGCTGCAACACCTGCAAATGGCGCAAATGCGCGCACTTGAGGCAGGCCGCTGGATGATCCGTGCTACGAACAATGGCGTGACTGGGCTGATCAACCCGTTCGGGCAGATCACCGAGCAGATCCCGCAGTTCGAACAGGGCATTCTGTATGGCGAAGTGGTGCCGATGCACAACCTGACGCCGTACCTGCAATGGCGTTCGTGGCCGCTGATCATCGTCTGTGTGCTGCTGTTTGGCTGGGCGCTGATGGCGAGCCGGATGTCGAAAACCCTTTAAAAAGCTTCGCGAGCAAGCCCGCTCCCACATTTGGAATGCAATTCAAATGTGGGAGCGGGCTTGCTCGCGAATGGACATCAGCAGCACCCAATCAATCAGGGTTGGCATCACCCCGGTAAAACAACGAATACCCCACCTGCCCCACCGCCTCATTCAGCAACTGCCCGCTTTGCCAGATCGACTTGAACTCCGGCAGCCAGCCACCAAACGGGCGCGCATTATCGGTCCCGAGAAACCCGACGGGCGCCGGCACCACTTCGAATCCTGCCTGCTGGAAACACCACACGGCGCGCGGCATGTGCCAGGCCTGCGTGACCACCACGACGCGCTTGATGCCTTGTGGCAACAAGATGTCGGCGCTGAATTTGGCGTTTTCCCAGGTGGTACGGCTCTCGCCTTCCTGCCAGCGCGTGGTCACGCCGAAATCATCGCGCAACGAATCGGCCATCAGCTTCGCCTCGGTCGGCGGCGTGCCGTAATGCAAGCCACCGCTGGTCAGAATCGGCAGCCCGGAGGCCTTGGCCAGTCGCGCCGCATAGCGCTGACGCTCCAGCCCCACGCCGGTTGGCTGGTCCTCGCCCCAGGCCAGATCGCCGCGCTCGCGCCCGGAACCCAGCACCACGATGGCATCGGCGCGCTGCGCCAATATCGACCACGCGTCACGGGGCAGCGGCGGCTCACGCTCCAGCGCCTTGGCGCCCCACTGCACCACCACCGGCAGGCTCATCAGCCAGAAACCACCCAGGCCAAGGGCAAAACACAGGCCGGCCAGCCGTGGCCGGGAGCGGCGCAGCCACCAGGCGACCAGCAACAGCAGCAAAAGAATGCCAGGCGGCAATAGAAGTTGTTTGATGAAGTAACGCAAAGGCATCGGGGCATCTCCAGAGATGCCCGAAGCCTAAGAGTGTTAATGACACGTTACAACCGATAGGTAGGATCCTGTTGGAAAAGATCCGTTACTTGACCTGCCATGCGATTACTTGGCCTGCACAGAACGAACCTTGATGGTGTCTCTGCCGGGCGCCTTGTCCTTGAGCCAGATGACCTTGGCTGAATGTGCTGCATCGAGCTGTTTCACTGCCTGCGACAGGTATCCATGCGATTCACGCTCACTGCGATCCAGATAGGCCTTGACCAGTTTGAACTCGGCGGGGCTCAAGCCACGCAATTCCAGTTCCACGGGGCGCTCGTCGCGCAGCCGGCCAGCGGTTTTTGCAGCGTCGAGCGCCATGCCCAGACGATCCATCAACCGTTCGTACAACTCGGGTTTCGTCACGTTTTTTTGCCGTTGCTCCACCATCCCTCACCTCATTGAAGATAAGACTCACTCCCCAATAAGAGCTTAGCTTCGCTGCACAAACCGGCTGAACGCCGCGACCAACGGCCCTCGCCACGGTTTTCCGGGGCCAGACAGCTGTAATCAGGGTTTCCCTAGGCCAAGCGCGGTCATGTATGCTACGGCGCTTCCTGTCATTCCACTTCCAGCCTGTCCGGAGCATCCCCCGGAGGGCGCGTTGAAGAGGATTAGGCCACCCCTATCCAGTACAAAAGTAGCCATGCACGAACAATATCAGCCCCGTGAAATCGAAGCCGCCGCCCAGTCGTTCTGGGACGAGCAAAAGTCCTTTGAAGTCAGTGAACAGCCAGGCAAGGAAACCTACTACTGCCTGTCGATGTTCCCTTACCCCAGCGGCAAGCTACACATGGGGCACGTGCGCAACTACACCATCGGCGACGTGATCTCCCGCTACCAGCGCATGCAAGGCAAGAACGTTCTGCAACCGATGGGTTGGGACGCCTTCGGCATGCCGGCGGAAAACGCCGCGATGAAGAACAATGTGGCGCCCGCCAAGTGGACCTACGAAAACATCGCCTACATGAAGTCCCAGCTGCGCAGCCTGGGCCTGGCGGTGGACTGGTCCCGTGAAGTGACCACCTGCAAGCCGGATTACTACCGCTGGGAACAATGGCTGTTCACCCGCCTGTTCGAAAAAGGCGTGATCTACCGCAAGAACGGCACCGTGAACTGGGACCCGGTCGACCAGACCGTGCTGGCCAACGAACAGGTGATCGATGGTCGCGGCTGGCGCTCCGGCGCGCTGATCGAAAAGCGCGAAATCCCGATGTACTACTTCAAGATCACCGCTTACGCGGATGAGCTGCTGGAGAGCCTCGACGAACTGACTGGCTGGCCGGAACAGGTCAAGACCATGCAGCGCAACTGGATCGGCAAATCCCGCGGCATGGAAGTACAGTTCCCTTACAACGTCGACTCGATCGGCGAAGCAGGCACCCTCAAGGTCTTCACCACCCGTCCGGACACCCTGATGGGCGCGACCTACGTTGCCGTGGCAGCCGAGCACCCGCTGGCCACCCAGGCAGCGCAGAACAACCCAGAGCTGCAAGCCTTCATCGCCGAATGCAAGGGCGGCAGCGTGGCTGAAGCCGACGTCGCCACTCAAGAGAAAAAAGGCCTGCCGACCGGCCTGTTCGTCGAGCACCCGCTGACCGGTGAAAAACTTCCGGTCTGGGTCGCCAACTACGTGCTGATGCACTACGGCGACGGCGCCGTGATGGCAGTTCCGGCGCACGACGAGCGCGATTTCGAATTCGCCCACAAGTACAACCTGCCGGTCAAATCGGTGGTGCGCACCAGCTCCGGCGACACCAACCCGGCTCCGTGGCAAGACGCCTACGGCGAGCACGGCACGCTGATCAACTCCGGCGAGTTCGACGGCCTGGACTTCACCGGCGCGTTCGACGCCATGGAAGTCGCCCTGATCAAGAAAAACCTCGGTGCCTCGCGCACTCAGTTCCGCCTGCGCGACTGGGGCATCAGCCGTCAGCGCTACTGGGGTTGCCCGATCCCGATCATCCACTGCGCCACCTGCGGTGACGTGCCGGTGCCGGAAGACCAGTTGCCGGTGGTGCTGCCGGAAGACGTGGTGCCGGACGGCGCCGGTTCGCCGCTGGCGCGCATGCCGGAATTCTACGAGTGCAACTGCCCGAAATGCGGCCAGCCTGCCAAGCGTGAAACCGACACCATGGACACCTTCGTCGAGTCCTCCTGGTACTACGCCCGTTACGCCTCGCCGCACTTCGAAGGTGGCCTGGTGGAAAAATCCGCGGCCGACCACTGGTTGCCGGTGGATCAGTACATCGGCGGTATCGAACACGCCATTCTTCACCTGCTGTACGCGCGTTTCTTCCACAAGCTGATGCGTGACGAAGGTCTGGTCAGCTCCAACGAGCCGTTCAAGAACCTGCTGACCCAAGGTATGGTGATCGCCGAGACTTACTATCGCCGCGAAGCCAATGGTGCCTACACCTGGTTCAACCCGGCGGACGTGGAACTCGAGCGTGACAGCAAGGCCAAGGTCATCAGCGCCAAACTGAAATCCGACGGCCTGCCGGTGGAAATCGGTGGCACCGAGAAAATGGCCAAATCGAAGAACAACGGCGTCGACCCACAGTCGATGATCGATCAGTTCGGCGCCGACACCTGCCGCCTGTTCATGATGTTCGCTTCGCCGCCGGACATGAGCGCCGAATGGTCGGACTCCGGCGTTGAAGGCTCGCACCGTTTCCTCAAGCGCGTCTGGCGCCTGGCGCAGGCCCATGTGACCCAGGGCCTGCCGGGCAAGCTGGACATCGCCGGCCTGAACGACGAGCAGAAAGTTGTGCGCCGCGCCATCCACCTGGCCATCAAACAGGCCAGCCATGACGTCGGCCAGAACCACAAATTCAACACCGCCATCGCTCAGGTGATGACGCTGATGAACGTGCTGGAAAAAGCTGCGCAAGGCACCGAACAGGACCGCGCGCTGATTCACGAAGGTCTGGAAGCCGTGACGTTGCTGCTGGCTCCAATCACGCCGCACATCAGCCATGAGCTGTGGAATCAACTGGGCCACGCTGACCCGGTGATCGATGCCGGCTGGCCTACGGTCGATGAAAGCGCACTGGTGCAGGACAGCCTGCAACTGGTCATTCAAGTGAACGGCAAGCTGCGTGGCCAGATCGAAATGCCGGCCAGCGCCACCCGCGAAGAAGTTGAAGCGGCTGCGCGCGCAAACGAAAACGTGCTGCGTTTCGTCGACGGTCTGACCATTCGCAAAGTGATCGTTGTACCGGGGAAACTGGTCAACATCGTCGCCAGCTAAATTGGATTGGGCGTCAGGTTCGCCTGACGCACTGTAAAACCTTTCGGGCCGCAGGGTCGGCCCACATGGTTTCAAGGGGAGCAACACAATGATCAAACGCAATCTGCTGGTGATGGGCCTCGCCGTTCTGCTGAGCGCCTGCGGTTTCCAGCTGCGTGGCACCGGCACCAACGAACTGTCGATCAAGGAGCTCGATCTGAGCGCCCGTAACGCGTATGGCGAGACCGTCACCCAGCTGCGTCAGGTGCTCGAGTCCAGCGGCGTCAAGGTCTACAGCGGTGCACCGTACAAGCTGTATCTGGCTGACGAACAGGAAAACCAGCGCATCCTCAGCTACGCCGGCGCCGGTCGTACGGGTGAGTACCAAGTGACCACCGTGCTGAACTACGACATCGTAGGCGAACACAATCTGAACCTGCTGAGCGACAAGCTTGAAGTGCAGAAAGTGTTCATCCACGACGGCAACAACCTCGTCGGCTCCGATCAGGAAGCCAACGACGCCCGTCGCGAAACCCGTCGCGAACTGGTTCAGCGCATGATGCTGCGCCTGCAACAGCTGACGCCGGGTCAACTGCAGCAATTGCAGCAAGCGGCCAACGACCGTGCCCGGGCTGAAGCCGACGCGCTGAAGGCGGCACAGAAAGCTGAAGCGGAAACCCCGCGTCAGTCGCCGCTCGAACTGCCGCAGCAGTAAGACGTACGGGGCGCTCAGGCGCCCCGTTCGCCCTCTCTTATGAAGCTCGCTCCCGCTCAACTCGGCAAACACCTGCAAGGCGCGCTCGCGCCCGTCTATATCATCAGCGGCGATGACCCGCTGTTGTGCCAGGAAGCCGCCGACGCCATTCGCAGTGCTGCCCGCCAGCAAGGTTTCGACGAACGCCAGGTGTTCGCCGCCGACGCCAATTTCGATTGGGGGACCTTGTTGCAGGCCGGCGCCAGCATGTCGCTGTTCGCCGAAAAACGCCTACTGGAACTGCGCCTGCCTTCGGGCAAGCCCGGTGACAAGGGCGCTGCCGCGCTGATCGAATACTGCTCGCGCCCCGCTGAAGACACGGTGCTGCTGATCAGCTTGCCCAAGCTCGATGGCAGTGCGCAGAAGACCAAGTGGGGTAAGGCGCTGGTCGAAGGCCAGCAGACTCAATTCATCCAGATCTGGCCAGTGGATGCCAATCAGCTGCCGAGCTGGATTCGCCAGCGCCTGTCGCAGGCCGGCTTGTCGGCCAGCCAGGACGCGGTCGAACTGATCGCCGCACGCGTCGAGGGCAACCTGCTCGCCGCTGCGCAGGAAATCGAAAAGCTCAAGTTGATGGCCGAAGGTGGGCAGATCACCGTCGAAACCGTGCAGGCCGCGGTGGCCGACAGTGCGCGCTTCGACGTGTTTGGCCTGACCGACGCCGTACTCAACGGCGAACCGGCCCACGCCTTGCGCATGCTTGAAGGCCTGCGCGGTGAAGGCGTCGAGCCACCGGTGATTCTCTGGGCACTGGCGCGGGAGTTGCGCCTGCTGGCCAATATCTCGCTGCAGTACAGCCAGGGCACGCCGCTGGACAAGTGCTTCAGCCAGGCGAAACCGCCAGTCTGGGACAAGCGCAAACCGCTGATGAGCAAAGCCCTGCAACGCTACTCGGCGCAACGCTGGGCGCAGTTGTTGCTCGAAGCCCAGCGCATCGATGCGCAGATCAAGGGTCAGGCCACCGGTTCGCCGTGGATGAGCCTGAGCCGGTTGGCGCTGTTGATGTCCGGCCAGCGCCTGACTCTTCCCGCCGAATAATCTGTCATACCGTATAACGACCCTTCGCGAGCAGGCTCGCTCCCACATTGAAGTGCTTTCCAACTGTGGGAGCGAGCCTGCTCGCGAAAGCGTCAGAACATTCCTACATATCAGGGACTGGACAGACGTCCAACATCGGCAGATTATTTCCCCCGCAAAACCACTCACTCGAGAGAACCCTCATGAGCAAAAAGCCATCGAAACATGGCCCGAACAAGGCCAAATCCATCATCGCCCAACCCCTGTTCCGCAGTCGCCAGGAACGACCAACCAAGGGTAAAGGCAGCTACCGCCGCGAAGCCTTCCAGTCTAATAGCTGGGAGGCTTCTTACTTTCTGGCTGCCTGAAGCACAGCACCCCCTGGTCATGTTAAGGTCTGCACCTGATTCGTATCCCCTGGAACTGTGCATGCCCTTCAGTCTTTCCCGTCGTTGGCCCGTTCGCCAACTGATCGCTGCCTCCAGCTTCATTCTGCTTGTCGCCTGCGCGGAAAAACCTACCGCCGCCGATGCGCAACCCCTTCAAGCCGCCCCTGTCGCAACAGCCCCGGCAATCATCCCGCCGGTAGTGCCGTCCGCTGACCCACTTGATCTTCAGCCAACCCAGACCTTTGCCGAATGGCAGGCGGGTTTCCGCAAGGATGCCTTGGCAGCCGGGATCCGCGCCGATCTGTTCGACCGCGCGTTTGCCAATGTCAGCTTCGATGCCAGTGTGATCAAAGCCGACCGCAGCCAGCCGGAGTTCTCTCGTCCAGTATGGGAATACCTCGATGGCGCCCTGTCGCCGCTGCGAGTGCGCAAGGGGCAGGCGCTGATCAGTCAGTACGCCGACATCCTGCAAAACATCGAACAGCGTTATGGCGTGGATCGCCAGGCACTGGTGTCGGTATGGGGCATGGAAAGCAACTTCGGTCAGTTCCAGGGCACCAAATCGGTGATCAACTCGCTGGCGACCCTGGCCTACGAAGGCCGTCGCCCCGCATTTGCTCATGCACAACTGATCGCGGCGCTGCAGATCCTGCAACAGGGCGATATCACTCCGGAGAAAATGCTCGGCTCGTGGGCCGGGGCGATGGGCCAGACCCAGTTCATTCCGACCACCTACAACACCCACGCCGTGGATTTCGACGGTGACGGCCGCCGCGACATCTGGGGCAGCCCGGCCGATGCCCTGGCCTCCACCGCGCACTACCTGCAAAGCTCAGGCTGGCAGCGTGGTCAGCCGTGGGGCTTCGAAGTGCAACTGCCGAGCGGATTCAACTACACCCTGGCCGATGGCGCGATGCGCAAGACCGTTGCCGAATGGCGTCAACTGGGCGTGATCCTGCCTAATGGCGGTCAGGCCCCGGCCGGCTCGGAACAGCTGTCTGCCGCCCTGCTGCTGCCGGCCGGCTACCGTGGCCCGGCGTTCCTGATCCTCGATAACTTCCGGGCGATCCTCAAGTACAACAACTCGTCGTCCTATGCACTGGCAGTCAGCCTGTTGTCCGAGCGCTTCAATGGCGCAGGCCTGATCAATGGCACCTGGCCGAAAGACGACCTGCCATTGAGCCGTACCGAACGTATCGAATTGCAGAACCTGCTGAGTGCGCGTAACTACGATGCAGGCACCGCGGATGGGATTATCGGCGCGAATACCCGCAAGGCGATCCGCAGTGCCCAGCAGTCGTTTGGCTGGCCGGCGGACGGGTATCCGACGCATAAGCTGCTTGAGAGCCTGCGCGCCCAATAGAAACACTGCCGTATGGCGGGTATCGCTTTCGCGAGCAGGCTCGCTCCCACAGTTGACCGTATTCCAATGTGGGAGCGAGCCTGCTCGCGAAGACTGACTGTCAGGCAATAACCGTTTCAGTCTTGATCACCACATCCTGTTCCAGCATCAATTCCTTCTTCCCCGCATCCAGTCGCACCAGCGCCCCCATCGGCAGCGTCAGGTTCGGATCACAATGCCCGCTGCGCCACCCCGACAGCACCGGAATCCGTAACGGCTCGAACGTCTGCTTGAGCAAGCGGTTCAAAGCCTCGACATCGACCCCGGCGACATCCCCCACCAGCACACCGCGCAATCTGGCCAGCTTGCCGGCCAGACGCATCTGCGTGAGCAAACGGTCGATGCGATACAGCGGCTCGTTGACGTCCTCGATCAGCAGAATCACGCCCTCGACATCAATCTCATACGGTGTGCCCAGCGTTGCGGCGATCATCGCCAGATTGCCGCCGAGCAAACGCCCGTGCGCAATACCCGGTTCGACGGTGGTCAAGGGATAAGCCACCGGATGGCTCAACACACTCCCCGCCTTCAACTGACCGCGCAGCATGGCGAAGAATGAGGTGACGGTCGGCGGCTCCTTGTCGCCCAGCAGGTCGGCGTTGAGCAGCGGGCCGTGGAAGGTCACGA
Organism: Pseudomonas sp. FW305-3-2-15-E-TSA4; assembly: GCF_058787295.1. Taxonomy (NCBI): domain Bacteria; kingdom Pseudomonadati; phylum Pseudomonadota; class Gammaproteobacteria; order Pseudomonadales; family Pseudomonadaceae; genus Pseudomonas; species Pseudomonas sp. FW305-3-2-15-E-TSA4. The sequence goes on from NZ_JBYSZP010000011.1 coordinate 131,583, forward strand.
ACCCGGCGTAGCGGCTGATCGCCAGATGCAGTGCGGTGATGTCGCTGTAGCCGACAAATGGCTTGGCGTGACGACTCAGCAGATCGTAATCGATCCGGTCCAGCAGGCGCGGCGTACCGTAGCCACCGCGCAGGCAAATGATCGCGTCGACTTCAGGGTCGGCGAACGCGGCATGCAGGTCGTTGAGGCGTACGTCATCGCTGCCGGCCAGATAGCCGTCCTTCTCGTAGACACCGGGGAACACTTTCAGCGCATACCCGCGGGCGCGCATCCACTGCACAGCCTTTTCCGTGTCCAGCGCACCGGGGCCAGCAGGGGCGATCACGCCGATCAGCCCTTCGGATGGCAGCGCCGGTACGGGTTTATGCGGAAAAAGGCTGTGGGTCGGTCGAACGGTCATCCATGGATCTCCCTGTGTGAAGTCTTGCAGACACAGTAGTCAGGTCCAGAGACAAACAAAAGAGTGCGCGGCAGACCCAAACAAAAATACCCGCCGAAGCGGGTATTTTTCGAGCCTATCCGCGCCGGATCAGGAACCGAGCAGCTCGGCCTTGACCAGTTTCGCCTGCTCGTCGGCGTGATACGACGAACGTACCAGCGGGCCGGAAGCAACGTTCTTGAAGCCCATCTTGTAGCCTTCTTCGGCGAACCAGGCGAAGGTGTCCGGGTGCACGAAACGCTGCACCGGCAAGTGGCTGCGCGACGGTTGCAGGTACTGGCCGAGGGTCAGCATGTCGATGTCGTGTTCGCGCATGCGCTTCATGACTTCGATGACTTCTTCGTCAGTCTCGCCCAGACCCAGCATCAGGCCGGACTTGGTCGGAATGTGCGGCATCATCTGCTTGAAGCGTTGCAGCAGGGTCAGCGACCACTGGTAGTCCGAACCCGGACGCGCAGCCTTGTACAGGCGCGGCACGGTTTCCAGGTTGTGGTTGAACACATCCGGCGGCTCGGCAGCGGTGATTTCCAGGGCGATGTCCATGCGGCCACGGTAGTCCGGGACCAGGGTTTCCAGCTGCACGTTCGGCGACAGCTTGCGGATCTCGCGGATGCAGTCGGCAAAGTGCTGGGCACCACCGTCACGCAGGTCGTCGCGGTCAACCGAGGTGATCACCACGTACTTGAGCTTGAGGTCGGCAATCGCGATCGCCAGGCTCTCCGGCTCGTTGACGTCCAGTGGTTTCGGACGACCGTGGCCAACGTCGCAGAACGGGCAACGACGGGTGCAGATGTCGCCCATGATCATGAAGGTCGCGGTGCCGCCGGAGAAGCACTCGCCCAGGTTCGGGCAGGAGGCTTCTTCGCAGACGCTGTGCAGCTTGTGCTTGCGCAGCAGACTCTTGATCCGGTCGACTTCCGGCGAAACCGGGATGCGCACGCGAATCCAGTCGGGTTTCTTCGGCAGTTCGGTGGTCGGAATGATCTTTACCGGGATGCGTGCAACCTTCTCGGCGCCGCGCAGCTTGACGCCGGCTTCAACCTTGGGACGCGGGGCCGGGCGCTCGGTCACGTCGAGCGTCGGGATCATGGTTTGCACTGCATCAGTAGTCATATCAGTCGATTCCGCCCGTCAGGGTCGTCTGCTCAGCATAGTCGAGGTGTTTGACGAGCTGCGCGCGCAGCCGGGCACTTACCTCGGCAAATTCAATCGATCCTGCGTGATCGCTCAGCTGGGTCATCGCCAGCCCGGCATAGCCGCAGGGATTAATCCGTCGAAACGGCTCCAGGTTCATATCCACGTTCAGGGCCAGGCCATGAAAGGAGCAACCGTGGCGAATCCGCAAACCCAGAGAAGCGATTTTCGCTCCGTCGACGTAGACGCCGGGAGCATCTGGCTTGGCGGCGGCGGTGACGCCGTAGCTGGCCAGCAGTTCGATCAGGCACTGTTCCATGCGCGTGACCAGATCACGTACGCCGAAACCCAGCTTGCGCACATCCAGCAACAGGTAAGCCACCAATTGGCCGGGGCCATGATAAGTCACCTGCCCGCCGCGATCGACCTGTACCACCGGGATATCGCCCGGCAGCAACAGGTGTTCGGCCTTGCCGGCCTGGCCCTGGGTGAACACCGGAGGGTGCTCGACCAGCCAGATTTCGTCGGCGGCATCGCTGCCGCGTTCGTTGGTGAAGCGTTGCATGGCATGCCAGACCGGCTCGTAAGCCATCTGGCCAAGTTCGCGAAAGCCCAGCGTGCCCGGCATCACAACACCATGTGCACGAAACCGGAAGCCCGCAGTTCGCTGTTGATGTTGTACAGCTGATCCTGGTCTGTCGCGACGATGTGCAGCTGGATGGTGGTGTACTTGCCGTTGCTGCTTTGACGCTCGTCGATGCGCTCATCATTGATGGTTGCGTGTTTCTTGACGATGTCGATGATTTTGTCTTTGTTGCCGACGCCCGTATCGCTGATCACCTTAATCGGATAATCAGTCTGCGGAAATTCGATCTTTGGCGCCTTTACTTCGGTATCGGTCATGGCGTAACGGCCTCTAGAGCGCAAGCCGTGGTAACGCACATGGCCCCGCACCGGATCGGGGCGGGGCCATGCAGGTCAACACAAATCAGTTGAACAAGCCGTAGAAGAATAGACGGATGCTATCCCACATGCGGCGGAAGATACCACCCTCCTCGACAGCGTCCAGAGCGATCAGGTCAGCGCTGTGCACTACCTTGTCGTCCAGTTTCACTTCGACTTTACCGATCACGTCGCCCTTGGCGATTGGCGCGGTCAGTTGCGGGTTCATGGTCATGCTGGCAGCGAGCTTTTTCAGCTGGCCTTTTGGCAGGGTCATGGTCAGGTCTTCAGCCAGGCCGGCCTTGACTTGACTGGTGGTGCCTTTCCACACCGGGGCCTGAGCCAGTTCGGTGCCCTTCTGGTAGAAGGTCTGGGTTTCGAAGAAACGGAAACCGTAGGTCAGCAGCTTCTGGGTTTCAGCGGCACGCGCCACTTCGCTGTTGGTGCCGAACACCACGGCGATCAGACGCTGGCCATCACGTACAGCCGAGGACACCATGCAGTAGCCGGCTTCGTCGGTGTGACCGGTTTTCAGACCGTCAACGGTCTTGTCGCGCCACAGCAGCAGGTTGCGGTTAGGCTGCTTGATGCCGTTCCAGAAGAACTCTTTCTGCGAGTAGATCGCGTAGTGAGCCGGGTCTTCGTGGATGATCGCACGGGCCAGGATCGCCATGTCGTGAGCCGACGAGTAGTGCTCAGGGTTCGGCAGACCGGTCGGGTTCATGAAGTGCGAGTTGGTCATGCCCAGATCGGCGACCGTCTTGTTCATCAGGTCGGCGAACGCGTCTTCGCTGCCGGCGATGTGCTCGGACAGCGCCACGCTGGCGTCGTTGCCGGACTGGATGATGATGCCGTGCAGCAGGTCGCTGACGGTCACTTGCGAGCCGACTTTGATGAACATCCGCGAGCCGCCGGTACGCCAGGCGTTTTCGCTGACGGTCACCGGGTCGTTCTCACCGATCTGGCCACGACGGATTTCCAGCGTAGCGATGTACGCGGTCATCAGTTTGGTCAGGCTGGCTGGCGGCAGACGCTGGTCACCGTTGTTCTCCACCAGCACGTTGCCGCTGCTGGCGTCCATGAGCACGTAGGCTTTTGCAGCCAGTTGAGGTGGCGACGGCATCATCTCGGCCGCGAAAGCGGCTGGCGAGAGGAGCAGCGGGACTAGCAGACACAGGCGTTTGGCAAAGGTGGTGATGTTCATCCGTCTCTCGAAATCGCTAATGGAAACTTGCCCGAAGGCAAAACTATTCAGACAGCCTTCTAACGGGCCATCGCGTGTTCAGTTGCTCACTCCAGTCACCCTTGCCGGGCTTTTGTTCTTCGACGAGCCAACAACCTGGTTCACCCCCCAAAACCGCAAGTGAACCGTCAATCAAGTGCTACGTTTCTTACTCGGTGACCACGCTCGGCGAGCCGAGATTGGCCAGGCGCACGCTGTTCTGCACCTGGGCGATCTCACCCGGCGACCCGATCGGCCCCAGGCGTACCCGGTGCAGGGTCTGCTGATTGCGCACGATCGAGCTGATGAACACCGGAGCGCTCACCATCCCGCTGAGCTTCGACCTCAGGAGTTCTGCAGCGTCCGGGTTGGCGAACGCGCCCACCTGCAGATACTGGCCAGACGCTGGTGCAGAAGCGTTTTTTTTTGCGCTGATCTGTACAGGGACAGTATCAGAGGCATGTTGCTGCGGCGGCGGGGTCCACTGCTCGATGGTACCGGCCGACGCCGTGATCACCGGGGCGCTACTTTGCGCGACTTGCGGCTCGTTGAGCATCAGCGGCGCCGGACGGCCCTTGGCGGCCCACCATTGCTGCGGATCGATGCCCTCGACCTTGACCCGCGCGGTGCCGATTTCGGCATAACCGAGCTTCTTCGCGGCCGCGTAGGACAAGTCGATGATCCGGTCCGAATAGAACGGCCCGCGATCGTTGACCCGCAGGATCACGCTCTTGTTGTTGTCCAGGTTGGTCACCCGAACGTAACTTGGCAGTGGCAGAGTCTTGTGAGCGGCACTCATGCCGTACAGGTCATACACTTCGCCGTTGGCGGTGTTCTGCCCGTGAAACTTGGTGCCGTACCAGGACGCCGTGCCCGAGGCGACGTAGGTCTTGGATTCCTGCAACGGGAAATAGGTCTTGCCCAGCACGGTGTACGGATTGGCCTTGTACGGGCCGGTGTGCAGGGTCGGCGTGGCGTCCGGGATCCGCGAAACATCGACATCCCACCACGGCGCGCCGTCTTTGTGCGCGCGGTTGATGTCCAGCCCCGGCTGCGCACGTACGGCGGTAGACGAGGTCTTCTGGGTTGGCGCGCGGCTGGTCGAACAGCTGGCGACCAGCACCGCCAACGCGGCGAATGCCACCAGCTTCAGGGGTTTATTGATAGGCAATGCCCGCATTACTTGACGCCCCGTGCTTTTACCAGCTCTTCAGACAGTTGATGTACGGCCATGGCGTACATCACGCTGCGGTTATAACGCGTGATCGCGTAGAAATTCTTCAGGCCCATCCAGTATTCAGGGCCGTTGTCGCCTTCGAGGCGAAATGCAGTAACCGGCATATCATCGCGCAGCGCATCATGACTTGACCAGCCCAGCGCCCGCAACTCTCCGACCGTTTTCGTCGGCTCGATGCCGGTGGTCAGGCCTTCATCGACCTGCTCGCCGCGCACATCGGCGCGACTGACCACCGGTTCCCCGGCGACCCAGCCATGCCGCTTGAAGTAACTGGCCACGCTGCCGATCGCATCGTCCGGATTGGTCCAGATATTGATGTGACCGTCACCGTCGAAATCCACCGCATAGGCGCGAAAACTGCTCGGCATGAATTGCGGCAGGCCCATCGCCCCGGCGTACGAGCCTTTGAGGGTCAATGGATCGACCTGTTCTTCACGGGCCAGCAGCAGGAACTCACGCAATTCCTTGCGGAAAAATTCGGCACGGGGAGGATAGTCGAAACCGAGCGTGGACAACGCATCAATCACCCGGTAATTGCCGGTATTACGTCCGAAAAAGGTCTCGACGCCGATGATCGACACGATGACTTGTGCCGGTACGCCGTATTCCTGCTCGGCACGGGCCAGTACGGCCTCGTGCTGGCGCCAGAAGTCCACACCACGGGCGATGCGCGCGTCGGTGATGAACATCGGGCGATATTCTTTCCACTGCTTGACCCGCTCGGCGGGTTTGGAGATGGCGTCGAGAATCGCCTGCTTGCGCTGCGCCTCGCGGAACACCGCCATCAGTTGCTCGCCGGCAAAACCGTAGTCGCGGGTCATTTCACCGACGAATTCGGCCACCTGCGGTGAGCCTTCGTAATCGCCGGCCAGCGCTTCCTGCGCGCTGCCAAGGATGCCGACCAGGCCGACCCACGGCGCGTAACGAGTCGCCCAGCTGCGCATGACTTGCATTGAACTCTTCACCTTATTCAAACCTGTGCGATCCACTTGCGATGCGTATGAATCGACATCAAAACCCCAAACGCTGACAGCAGTGTCACCAGCGAAGTTCCTCCGTAGCTAATGAAGGGCAACGGCACCCCCACCACCGGCAACAGGCCACTGACCATACCGATGTTGACGAAAACATAAACAAAAAACGTCATGGTCAGCGCGCCGGCGAGCAATTTGCCGAACAGCGTCTGCGCCTGGGCGGTAATCACCAGGCCGCGACCGATCAGCAACAGATAGATCAGCAGCAGCGCGCAGATGCCCACCAGACCGAACTCCTCGCCCAGTACGGCGATGATGAAGTCGGTGTGGCTTTCCGGCAAAAAGTCCAGGTGCGACTGGGTGCCCAGCAGCCAGCCCTTGCCGAACACGCCCCCGGAACCGATCGCGGCTTTCGACTGGATGATGTTCCAGCCGGTACCGAGCGGATCGCTTTCCGGGTCGAGGAACGTGAGGATCCGCTGCTTCTGGTAGTCGTGCATGATGAAGAACCACATGGCGATCGCCACCGGCACGGCGGCAGCCAGTACGCTGAGGATCCAGCGCCAGCGCAGGCCGCCCATGAACAGCACGAACGCACCGCCGGCCAGAATCAGCAGTGACGTACCAAGGTCAGGCTGGCGCACAATCAGAATGAACGGCACGCCGATCAGCATCAGGCTGATGCCGACGTGCTTGAGCTGCGGCGGCAGCGTGCGTTTGGACAGATACCAGGCAATCGTCGCCGGCATCAGAATCTTCATGAACTCCGAAGGCTGGAAGCGGATCACCCCGGGGATGTTGATCCAGCGCGTCGCGCCCATGGCGTTGTGGCCCATGATGTCCACCACCAACAGCAGCACCACGCCGATCACGTAACCGAGCGGTACCCAACGCGCCATGAACCGTGGTTCGAACTGGGCGATGACAATCATCGACACCAGGCCGATGCCGAACGACGTGGCTTGTTTGCCCAGCAGATCCCAGCTCTTGCCGCTGGCCGAATACAGCACGAACAGACTGCCCGCCGCGAGGATCAGCAGCAGGATCAACAGCGGGCCATCGATATGCAGACGTTGCAGCAGCGTCGCCCGGCGACGCATCACATCCTCGCTGGAGAGCATGCGATCAAAATTATTCATCACGGGCCGTAGCCTCCGCACTGATAGGACCGGCGTATTCGGCCTTCAATCGACCATCCTGATCCAGAAGCCAGGCATCCATGACCTGACGCACCACTGGCGCGGCGACCCCGGAGCCGGACTCACCGTTCTCGACCATCACCGAAACCACTATTTTCGGGTTGTCGGCCGGGGCGAAACCAACGAACAAGGCGTGGTCGCGGTGGCGTTCCTGAACCTTGGAGCGGTCGTATTTTTCACCTTGTTTGATCGCGACGACCTGAGCGGTACCGGACTTGCCGGCGATGCGGTATTGCGCACCGATTGCCGCCTTGCGCGCAGTACCCCGGGCGCCGTGCATCACCTGCTGCATGCCGTGGTTGACCTTGGTCCAGTCCGACGGATCGCGCAGGACGATGTCCGGCATCGGGTTCTCGTCTACCGGTTTGGCGCCCTCAATGGTCTTGGCCAGGTGCGGCCGGTTCCAGATGCCTTTGTTGGCGACCAGCGCCGTGGCCTGCGCCAGTTGCAACGGTGTGGACTGCATATAACCCTGGCCAATCCCCAGAATCAGGGTTTCACCCGGGAACCACGCCTGCTTGCGCGTCGCACGCTTCCACTCGCGGGACGGCATCAGGCCGGGGGATTCTTCGAACATGTCCAGCGAGACCTTCTGGCCGATGCCGAACTTATTCATGTAGGCCGACAACCGATCGATGCCCAGCTTGTGCGCCAGGTCATAGAAGTAGGTGTCGTTGGAACGCATGATCGCCGTGTCGAGATCGACGAAGCCGTCACCGGTGCGGTTCCAGTTGCGGTACTTATGATCGTAGTTGGGCAGCATGTAGTAACCGGGGTCGAACACCCGGCTCGACGCCGTCACTACGCCAGAATCGAGACCGGCAATCGCCACCGCCGGCTTGATCGTCGAACCCGGCGGGTACAGACCGCGCAGCACGCGGTTGAACAGCGGCCGGTCGATGGAATCGCGCAGTTCGGCATAGGCCTTGAAGCTGATGCCGGTGACGAACAGGTTCGGGTCGAAACTCGGCTGGCTGACCATCGCCAGCACTTCGCCAGTCTTCGGATCGAGCGCCACCACCGCGCCGCGACGCCCGCCCAGCGCGGCTTCGGCCGCTTCCTGCAGTTTGATGTCCAGGCTCAGGACGATGTCCTTGCCGGGAATCGGATCGGTACGCTTGAGCACGCGCAATACGCGGCCCCGGGCGTTGGTCTCGACTTCCTCGTAACCCACCTGGCCGTGCAGTTCCGGCTCGTAGAAACGCTCGATGCCGGTCTTGCCGATGTGGTGGGTGCCGCTGTAGTTGACCGGGTCGAGGGTCTTCAGCTCTTTCTCGTTGATGCGCCCCATGTAACCCACCGAGTGCGCAAAATGCGCGCCCTGCGGGTAGTGGCGCACCAGCTGCGCGACCACTTCCACCCCTGGCAGGCGGAACTGGTTAACCGCGATCCGGGCGATCTGCTCTTCGGTCAACTCAAACAGGATCGGCACCGGCTCGAATGGCCGACGCCCCTGACGCATGCGTTTCTCGAAGATCACCCGGTCCTCGGGCGTCAGTTGCAGCACTTCGACGATCACGTCGAGCACTTGCTGCCAGTCGCCGGAACGCTCGCGGGTCATGCTCAGGCTGAAGCTCGGGCGGTTGTCCGCCACCACCACGCCGTTGCGGTCGAAGATCAAGCCGCGGGTCGGTGGAATCGGCTGCACGTGGACGCGGTTGTTTTCCGAGAGTGTCGAGTGGTACTCGTACTGGATCACCTGCAAGTAGTACAGCCGCGCAATCAGTACGCAGATCAACAGCATGACCGCAATGGCCCCGAACACGACGCGGCTACGCACCAGGCGGGCGTCCTTTTCGTGGTCCTTGATGCGGATCGGCTGAGACATGAGGGCAGGACTACTTGTGGTAAGGGTGACCGGACAGCACGGTCCAGGCACGGTACAGCTGTTCGCCGATCAGGATCCGCACCAGCGGGTGCGGCAAGGTCAGCGGCGACAACGACCAGCGCTGATCGGCGCGGGCGCAGACTTCCGGCGCCAGCCCTTCGGGGCCACCGACCATGAAATTGACCGTGCGCGAATCCAGCCGCCAACGGTCGAGTTCGACCGCCAGTTGCTCGGTGCTCCAGGGCTTGCCGTGGACTTCCAGCGTGACGATCCGCTCGTTCGGCCCGACCTTGGCCAGCATGGCTTCGCCTTCCTGGCGGATGAAACGGGCCACGTCGGCGTTCTTGCCACGGGTATTGAGCGGAATTTCCACCAGTTCCAGCGCCAGTTCGGACGGAAGACGCTTGGCATATTCATGCCAGCCTTCTTCCACCCACTTGGGCATGCGTGAACCGACGGCGATCAGTCGCAGTCGCACAGCAATCCCTTACAGCTGGTCTTTGTTGAGCTTGGTGAAATGCTCGTGGGTGTTTTCCGGGCTGTGGTGCTTGGCGTCTGCCGCACGGCTTTGCTCGGCACCGGCCCACAGGCGTTCCAGGTCGTAGAACTGACGCGCCGAGGCAGTCATCATGTGCACGATCACCAGGTCGAGGTCGAGCAGCACCCAGTCGCTGTCGCCCTTGCCTTCTTCGCCCAGCGGCTTGGCGCCCTGCTTTTTGACTTCTTCACGGACCTTGTCCAGCATCGCGTTGATCTGGCGATTGGACGTACCGGTGGCGATGATCATGTAGTCGGTGATGCTCTGCTTGTCGCGCACATCGATGATCTGGATGTCTTGTGCCTTGACGTCTTCCAGGGCTGCCACGGCAACCTTGACCAGCTCGTCGCCCTTGAGCGGCTCGTTGGTGTTGGCGACTTCCGGCAGCGGTGCGCTCTTGAACGTGCCTTTGCGCTTAACTTTGCTTACGTCTTTGTCAGTCATATAAAACTCGTTTTGCTCGTATATTCGGCGGCTTGGCGATACGTGGATTCGTATCAGTGAAGCACGCCTTGTTCAGTTCGACGCACGGTAAAGACCGTGCGCATCGATGTAGGCCAGGACCGCGTCGGGCACCAGGAAACGTACCGACTTACCGCTGGCCAGCAGTTGACGGATCTGGGTGGCGGAAACCGCGAGCGGTGTCTGCCAGACGAATGCAATCTGTCCGCTCGGCCCTTTCAGGGCCAGCGGGTCGCTCACCGAACGCGCTGCCAGCAGGTTGCGCAAGGCATCCGGCGGTTCGCTGTCGGCGTCCGGGCGCTGTAGCACCAGGATGTGGCAATGCTGGAGCAACTCTTCCCAGCGGTGCCAAGTGGGCAGGCCGCAAAATGCGTCCCAGCCCAAAAGCAGAAAAACCTGGGTCTCGGCGGCCATTTCGGCACGCATCAACTCCAGGGTATCAATGGTGTAAGACGGCTTGTCCCGCTGCAATTCGCGGGCGTCCACCACCAGCGGCGGCACTCCGGCCACCGCGCACTCAACCATTGCCAACCGATCCTGCGCCGACACCTGCGGCGTATCGCGGTGCGGCGGCCGGGCGCTGGGCATCATGCGCAGCTCGTCGAGCAGCAGCGCTTCGGCGACTTCCAGCGCACCACGCAAATGGCCGATGTGCACCGGGTCGAACGTGCCGCCCAGTACGCCGATGCGCCGGGGTCGGAGTTCGCCGTCAGGCAGCGGCGCTGTCAAGTCGAGGTCGGTCAAGTCAGACCGTCGCCTGGCCGCGCAACTGGCCATCACCGACCACGATGTACTTCTCGCAGGTCAGTCCTTCGAGGCCCACCGGGCCGCGGGCGTGCAGCTTATCAGTAGAAATGCCGATCTCGGCACCCAATCCGTATTCGAATCCATCGGCGAAGCAGGTCGGGGTGTTGATCATCACCGACGCCGAGTCGACTTCCGCGACGAAACGCCGGGTGTCGGCGAGGTTTTCACTGACGATCGAGTCGGTGTGATGCGAGCCGTAATGGTTGATGTGTTCGATGGCCTGATCCAGTCCGTTGACCACACGGATCGACAGGATCGGCGCCAGATACTCGGTGCTCCAGTCGTCTTCGCTGGCCGCCACCGCGTCGATGATCGCGCGGGTGCGTTCGCAGCCACGCAGCTCGACGCCTTTCTCGCGGAACTGGGCAGCCATCGACGGCAGGAAATCCTTCGCAACACTTTGATCAACCAGCAAGGTCTCCATCGCGCCACAGATGCCATAACGGTAAGTCTTGGCATTGAAGGCGATGCGCTGGGCTTTGGCCAGATCGGCGTGCTCGCTGACAAATACGTGGCAGATACCGTCCAGGTGCTTGATCACCGGCACCCGGGCATCACGGCTGATACGTTCGATCAGGCCACGGCCACCGCGCGGCACGATCACGTCGACATACTCGGGCATGCTGATCATCGCGCCGACGGCGGCACGGTCGGTGGTTTCGACCACTTGCACCACGGCTGCCGGCAATTCGGCCTCGGCCAGACCGCGCTGAATGCACGCGGCAATCGCCCGGTTGGAATGAATCGCCTCGGAGCCACCGCGCAGGATGGTCGCGTTACCGGACTTCAGGCACAGGCTGGCGGCGTCAATGGTCACGTTGGGCCGGGATTCGTAGATGATCCCGATCACGCCCAGCGGCACGCGCATCTTGCCGACTTGAATCCCGGACGGGCGGAAGCTCATGTCACGGATCGCACCGACCGGATCGGGCAATGCTGCCACCTGACGCAGGCCGACGATCATGCCGTCGATGCGCGCCGGGGTCAGTTCCAGACGCTCCAGCAGGGCCGGCTCCAGACCGTTGGCGCGACCGGCGGCCAGATCCTGTTCATTGGCTGCGGCCAGCTCGGCGCGAGCAGCGTCCAGCGCATTGGCAGCAGCCTGCAAGGCGCGGTTTTTCTGCGCGGTGCTGGCACGGCCGATGACCCGGGAAGCTTCGCGGGCGGCGCGACCCAATCGGGTCATGTAGTCAAGAACGGACTCAGTCATGGTCTGCTGGGGTCTTGGCAAAGAGGAAAGCGGCAGATTATAGCTGTCGCGTCCCGGGACTAACAGCGGTGACAGGCGGATGGTCGAAATGGACTGCAATTTGCCGACGTTCAGCCGTAATTAAGCCTCGGATTGTTATCATCACGACCTCCTTCGCCTGGATAACCACCGTTTGCCATGTCCAACCTGACCGTTCGCGCCACCGCCGAGCGCCTGCCACTGGGCCTTCCGGACGCTTTTTTCGACCGTGACGCGCAAGTGCTGGCCCGCGATCTGCTCGGCAAAGTCATCCGCCACCGGGTCGGCGATCTGTGGCTCAGCGCCCGGATCATCGAAACCGAAGCCTATTACTGCGCGGAAAAAGGCAGTCATGCATCGCTCGGCTACACGGAAAAACGTAAGGCTTTGTTTCTGGATGGCGGGCACATCTATATGTATTACGCCCGCGGTGGCGATTCGCTGAACTTCAGCGCTCAGGGGCCCGGCAATGCGGTGCTGATCAAGTCCGCCTACCCGTGGGTCGATGAAATCAGTGGGCCGGCGAGTCTGGCGCAGATGCTGCTGAACAATCCCGATGCCCAAGGCCGGCCGCGTCCTTCGCAAAAGCTTTGCGCCGGGCAGACGCTGCTGTGCAAGGCGCTGGGGTTGAAGGTGCCGATGTGGGACGCCAAGCGTTTCGATCACGAGCTGATGCTGGTGGAAGACACCGGGCCGGCACCGACCCAGATTATCCAGACCACCCGCCTGGGCATCCCCCATGGCCGCGACGAACACCTGATGTACCGTTTCGTCGACGCCGCGTATGCCCAGTGGTGCACGCGGAACCCGCTGCGCCGGGGCCAGGTCGAAGGTCGCGATTATTTTTTGCTGTCCTGAAGTGACACAGGTTTTGAACCTAATGCGCCCTTGTGGGAGCGGGCTTGCTCGCGAAGAGGGCGTGTCAGATACGAGCTCGTTGATGACACACCGCATTCGCGAGCAAGCCCGCTCCCACAGGGGTACTGAGTGATTGCTGAAGTTTTGTACAGCCTTCGGGACTTATTGAAGATTTGATGGAGTTGTGTGTATGGGCCCATGGCTCGATAGCGTGACCGGGTGGCTCGCCGCCAATCCGCAGTGGCTGGCGGCTGCGGTATTTATCGTCGCTTGCGTGGAGTGCCTGGCAATTGCCGGGCTGATCGTGCCCGGCACGGTGCTGCTGTTTGCCGTGGCCGTACTCGCCGGCAGCGGCGCACTGTCGTTGAGTGAAACCCTGCTGCTGGGCTTTCTCGGCGGGATACTCGGCGATGTGATCTCGTACTTCCTCGGCCGTCACTTCCACCAGAACATTCGCCGCCTGCCGGGGCTGCGCCACCATCCGGAATGGATGGCCGGGGCCGAAACCTACTTCCAGCGTTACGGCATCGCCAGCCTGCTGGTCGGGCGCTTCATCGGCCCGTTGCGGCCGATGTTGCCGATGGTCGCCGGGATGTGCGACATGCCCTTCCCGCGTTTCGCCGCCGTCAGCCTGCTGGCCGCCGCCGGCTGGAGCGTCGCCTACCTGCTGCCGGGTTGGGCCACCGGCGCGGCGATCCGTCTGCCGCTGCCGGAAGGTTTCTGGCTGCAGGCCGGCATCGTTGCCGCCAGTATTGCGGTGATGGTCGGCATGAGCGTCAACAGCAGCTTGCGCCAGCATCGCCGGGCGACGATCTGGATCAGCAGCATGAGCCTGTTGATTCTGATCGGCCTGTTTATTGGCTATCCGTATCTGCACGCCCTCGACCAAGGCGTGATGACCCTGGTGCAGGAACATCGGCAGCCGATGCTCGATGAAATCGCGGTGACGTTCACCCTGATCGGTGAATTCCGCAACATGCTGATGTTCAGCGCCCTGCTCACCGGTCTGTTGCTGCTGTGCCGGCAATGGCGCCAGGCAATCTTTGCCGGTGGCGTGCTGCTGTGCACCGCGCTCCTCAATACCGTCACCAAACAGTTTTTCGCCCGGGTCCGCCCGGAAGTGCTGACCGATCCGCTGACCAGCTACAGCATGCCCAGCGGTCATGCCTCCGGTTCGTTCGCGCTGTTTCTGGTGCTGGCGGTTCTCGCCGGTCGCGGACAACCGCCGCGCATGCGCCTGACCTGGCTGCTGCTCGGCTGTATTCCAGCGCTGTCGATTGCTTTGTCACGGGTTTATCTGGGTGCGCACTGGCCGACGGATATTCTGGCCGGCGCAATGCTGGCGGCGTGCGTATGTGCGGCGGGCTTGTGGCTGAGTCAGCGCAAGGCGCCGCTCAACGCCATGCCGTTCAAGGTCTGGTGGCTGGTTCTGCCCGCGCTGCTGGTGCTGTTCAGCCTGTTCGTTCTGCGGCATCTGCCGGACACGATGTTGCGTTACGCCTACTGATACTCAGGCGAACAGCTCACCCTGCAACTCATCGAGCAGCGCCTGGATCGCATCCAGTCGCTGCTGCGGATCGTCGAGTTGCAGCAGGTCGATCTTGTCTTCTTCGGCGAACGGCAGCAGATACGCCAGCTGATTGGCCAGCGACTGCTGCCCCAGCGCTTCGGTGCCCATGTTCAACGCCTCGACCATCGGGTGCTCGGCCAAGGCCTTGAGCAGCGCCACCAGATCGGCGTCTTCGTCCTGCAGCGGTTGCTCCGGCTCATCGTCCAGCCACTCGACGTCGGCGAGGATCAACTGATCGCGCTGCACTTCGGAGCGCAACACCTGAAAACGCCGCCCACCCTGCACCCGGATCCCGAGCAGACCGTTGTCCTGTTGCTGGAAATCGGTGATCCGCGCTTCGCAGCCGACCAGGGCAAAGCCCTCTGGCGCAACGCCGACTTCGTGGCCATCGAGGATGCACACCACGCCGAAACCGCCGCCCTGTTTCATGCAGCGGCCGATCATGTCCAGGTAGCGCGCCTCGAAGATCTGCAAGTCGAGGTTGCAGCCGGGGAACAGCACTGTGTTGAGCGGAAAAAGCGGCAGACTCATAGACATTTCCTTACACCACCATCGACACCGCCAACGGCAGGAACACCGCCGTGGCCACGCCCATCAGACTCATCGCCAGCGCCGCGAAGGCGCCGCACTCATCGCTTTCCTGCAACGCCACCGAAGTGCCGACCGCGTGCGCGGTCATGCCCAGCGCCATGCCGCGCGCCTCTGGGCTGTGCACGCCGAGCCGGGTCAGCAGCGCCGGGCCGAAGATCGCGCCGATCACCCCAGTGATCAGCACGAACACCGCCGCCAGCGCCGCCACGCCACCGATCTGCTCGGCCACCAGCATGGCAATCGGCGAGGTCACCGACTTCGGCGCCATGGTCATCAGAATCATGTGCTCGGCACCGAACCACCAGCCGAGCAACACGCCCATGCCCGTGGCGACTACACCGCCTATCACCAGCGTAGTAAAAATCGGCCAGAACAATTGGCGGATGCGTTTGAGGTTGAGATACAGCGGCACCGCCAGCGCCACCGTCGCCGGGCCCAGCAGAATGCTGAGGATTTCGGTGCTCTTGCGGTACTCGGCGTAGGTCAGGCCGCAGCCGACCAGCACGCCGATCACCAGCAGCATGGAGACCAGCACCGGTTGCAGAAAGATCCAGCGGGTTTTCTCGAACGCCGCCAGCACCAGTTGATAGGCACCGAGGGTGATGCCGATGCCGAACAGCGGATGATGGATCACCGAAGCCCAGGCGCCTTGCCAATCGAAGAGCATCACGACTCCTCCGAGTGCGGCGCGTGACGCTTGACCAGGCGTTGCATCAGCACCCCGGCGAAAGCCATCGACAGGATCAACGACAGCACCAGCGCGCCGACAATCGCCCAGAAATCGGCGGCAATGTCGCTCGCATAAACCATCACGCCCACCGCCGGCGGCACCAGCAGCAACGGCAGATAGCGCAGCAGGCTGCCGGCCGCGAGGTTCAGCGGCTCGCCGACTTCACCGCGAATGATCAGGAACACCAGCAACAGCAGCAGACCGATGATCGGCCCCGGCAGCACCGGCAACAGCAAATGGTTGAGTGCCGTGCCGAGCAATTGGAACAGCACCAGCATGGTCAGGCCACGTAACAACATCAGACATCTCCCCCCGCAAGTCCTCGGCATTATAAGCACGGCAGCGCTATGGATCGGCATTCGCCAAAAGCATGGTCGGTTGACCGGAGCAAATCGCCATGTTGATCTACAGTGGTTCGCAGGGCGGTCAAATCCCCCACCTGAAAAACTATAAAACCGATGAACCCAAGGAGAGTCTCAATGCCCTATGTTCCCGTTGCAGAGCTCAAAGATTATGTCGGCAAGGAACTCGGACGTTCCGAATGGCTCACCATCGATCAGGAGCGCATCAACCTGTTCGCCGAAGCCACCGGGGATTATCAGTTCATCCATGTCGATCCGGTCAAAGCCGCGCAAACGCCTTTTGGCAGCACCATTGCCCACGGTTTCCTGTCGTTGTCGCTGATCCCGAAACTGATGGAAGACATCCTCGTGCTGCCGCAAGGCCTGAAGATGGTGGTCAATTACGGTCTGGACAGCGTGCGTTTCATCCAGCCGGTGAAGGTCAACTCAAAAGTGCGCCTGAAGGTCGATCTGGCCGAAGTGACCGAGAAAAAACCCGGTCAATGGCTGCTCAAGGCCACCGCGACGCTTGAGATAGAAGGCTCGGACAAACCGGCCTATATCGCCGAACCGCTGTCGCTCTGCTTCGTTTGAGTCACGAGATGCGAAACAGCGCACGCTGTTTCGCATCAGCGCTGTTTTCCCGGCTGTATAAGGTCACATAGCTGCGGCATACTCGGTCGCCTAATTGCCCGGATCCCGCTATGCGCCCACTCGCTTCTCTTGCACCCCTTGCCCTGACCCTGATGCTCACCGCGTGCGGCGACGGCGAATCGCTGTTGCCCCCGGATGCACGGCTGCCGGACGGCGGACGCTATCGCGGTGAACTGGTCAACGGCTTGCTGCAAGGCCAGGGCCGGGTCGACTACCCTAACGGCAGCTGGTACGCCGGGCAGTTCGACAAGGGCCAATGGCATGGCCAAGGCGAGTGGCACGGCAGCAACGGCGAGGTCTATCGCGGCCAGTTCCAGCAGGGCCTGTTCGATGGCCAGGGCAGCCTGACCACCAACGCCAGCAGTTACACCGGCGGTTTCAAGCAGGGCCGCCGCGACGGCGAAGGCACCCTCAAGGAAAACGCCATGACCTACCGTGGCGAGTTCAAGGCTGACCAGTATTCCGGGCTGGGTCGTCTGGAAATGGACGACGGCAGTTCCTATCAGGGCCAGTTCGCCCACGGCAAACCCAACGGCGAAGGCCAGCGCGGCGACTCCAGCGGCAATACGTTCAGCGGCCACTTCGTCAACGGCCAGCTCGAAGGCAATGGCACATTCAACAGTGCCGATGGCGACATCTATGTCGGCGGTTTCAAGAACAGCCAACTGCACGGCAAGGGTCGCTACGAGAACGCCGACGGCGACGTGTGGCTCGGCCAGTTCAAGGAAGGCGCGCTGACCGGCAAGGGCGAACTGATCGGCGCCGACGGCAGCCATTACATCGGCTTCTTCAACGACTGGCGCTTCAGCGGTCAGGGCCGCTTGAACCTGTCTGACGGCAGCTTCTACATCGGCGGGTTCGACGGCGACAGCTACGCCGGACGCGGCACCCTGGTACTGACCGACGGCACCGTGCTCAGCGGTACCTGGATCAACGGCCAGCGCGTACGTGACGCCGACGGCAAGCTGTTGCCCGACACCCTCGAACTCGGCCTGCTGGCCCAGGGCCGCCTACTCGATAACGCGCTGGCCGCCGTGCCCGCCTCGACGCCGGCAGTCGAGCTGTACACCCTGACCCTCGGTGGCGACGGCAAGCAAAGCGTGTTCCTGCGCGAGTCCGACTACGTCGCCAACATGCTCACGACGCGTTTCGGCGCTTTTGGCCAGATTCGTCTGGTCAACCACCGCGAGCATCTCGCCGACCGGCCGATGGCCACCCGCGAAAACCTGCGCCGCGCCGCGCAGACCCTCGCTGAACGCAGCGGCCCGGAAGACCTGGTGTTCATCTACCTGACCAGCCACGGCACCGCCGAACACGAGCTGGTGCTCGACCAGCCGCGCATGGAGCTGGCCGACCTGCCCGCCGACGAACTCGCCGCCGTGCTCGCGCCACTGAAAAATCGCGACAAGGTGATCGTGATTTCATCGTGCTATTCCGGTGGTTTCATCCCCGCGCTGAAAGATGAGCGCACACTGATCATGACCGCCTCGCGCGCCGACCGCGTGTCGTTCGGTTGCTCGGAAGAAGCCAACTTCACCTACTTCGGCGACGCCCTGTTCGCTCAGGCCCTGAACCAGACCGACGATCTGGAGCAGGCCTTCAAACTGGCCAAGGCCACCGTCGCCGAGCGCGAACTGGCGGATAACTTCGAAGCCTCTGAACCACAGATCTGGGCACCGAAAACCGTGCTGGCGCACTGGCAACTGCTGCGTAAACAGCAGGCAAGAAAAGCGTTGCAGAGTGCTGCATTGAACGACGGAGCAACAAACAGCAACTAAGCTGAACAGTATCAAGGGAGAAACACTATGTACTTGACGCCTCAGCACGTATTGCTTGCCGGAGCCACCGGACTGACCGGTGAACATCTGCTCGACCGTTTGCTCAACGAGCCGACGATCACCCGCGTGCTCGCCCCGTCCCGTCGTCCATTGGCGGAGCATCCGCACCTGGAAAACCCGGTGGGCGACCCACAAGCGTTTCTGCCGCAACTCAGTGGTCGCGTCGATATCGCCTATTGCTGCCTCGGCACCACCATCAAACAGGCGGGTTCCGAAGCCGCGTTCCGCGCGGTGGATCTGGACATGGTGGTGGCCTTCGCCAAACGTGCGCGGGAGATGGGCGCGCGGCACCTGATCGTGATCAGCGCGCTGGGCGCCGATCCGAAATCGTCGATTTTCTACAACCGGGTCAAAGGCGAGATGGAGCAGGCGTTGCGCGCGCAGGACTGGCCGCAACTGACCATCTGCCGGCCATCGCTGTTGCTGGGTGATCGTACCGAACCGCGCCTGGGCGAACAGCTGGCGGCGCCGTTTTCCAAACTGATTCCCGGCAAGTACCGCGGCATCGAAGCCTGCCAACTGGCCCGGGCGATGTGGCGCCTGGCGCTGGAAGAACAGGATGGGGTGCGGATCGTCGAGTCGGATGAGCTGCGAAAGCTCGGCAAGTAAACACCGTACTTTGTGGCGAGGGGATTTATCCCCGATCGGCTGCGCAGCAGTCGTCGTTTTTCAGATTTTGGGGGGCGCTGCGCACCCCATCGGGGATAAATCCCCTCGCCACACTCCCCTACAACCCACCAGTCGCCTGAAACCCCACGCCAATCACGGTCAGCAAAGACAACGGCAACAGCAGCGTATCAAGCAACGCACTCGCCGGCAGGTCCACTCCCGGATAACTCGGCGCCTCAGCCCCGAAGCGGTCCATCGCACAGCACCCGCCATTCATCGCGTACAAATCCAGGCGTGTCCCGGAATACACCACCGGCGCCCCCGGCTTGGCCGCATCCAGCGTGCGCGCGGTGGCGCAGCCGGCCAGTTGCAGCGCCAGCGCAATCATCAACAGCTTATTCATCGCTGCTCAGATGATGCTCGCCCCAACGCGGCAGCATGTCCTGAGGAATGCCCAGCAGATTGAGAATCCGCGCCACGACGAAATCGATCAGGTCGTCGATGGTCTGCGGCTGGTGATAGAAGCCCGGCGAGGCCGGCAGGATGGTCACGCCCATGTTCGACAACTTGAGCATGTGTTCCAGATGAATGCTCGAATACGGTGCCTCGCGTGGCACCAGAATCAACTGGCGACGTTCCTTCAAAGTGACGTCCGCCGCGCGCTCGATCAGGTTGTTGCACGCGCCCGTCGCAATCGCCGACAAGGTACCCGTGGAACACGGCACCACCACCATCGCCGCTGGTGCGCCGGAGCCCGAGGCTACCGGCGACATCCAGTCTTCCTTGCCGTACACGCGAATCTGCCCGGCGGCCGCCCCGGTGTATTCGGTAAGGAACGCCTGCATCATCTGCGGCTTGGGCGGCAGCGTGACATCGGTCTCGGTAGCCATCACCAGTTGCGCGGCCTTGGAGATCAGGAAGTGCACTTCGCGATCTTCCCGTACCAGGCAGTCGAGCAGGCGCAATCCATACTGCGCGCCAGACGCGCCGGTCATCGCCAGAGTGATGCGTTCCGGGCCGCCGCTCTGGGCAAAAGTGTTCATTGCAGCGCCTCGGCGAGTTTGCCGTGCAGGCCGCCGAAACCGCCGTTGCTCATGATCACCACGTGGGTGCCGGGCTGGGCCTGGCTCTTCACGCGTTCGATGATGCCTTCCAGCGAATCGCTGACAATCGACGGCACGCTGCACAGCGCGGCGGTGGCGCCCAGATCCCAGCCGAGGTTGGCCGGGGCATACCAGATCACTTGATCGGCATCGACCACGCTGTCCGGCAGACCGTCACGGTGCGCGCCAAGCTTCATCGAGTTGGAGCGCGGCTCGATGATCGCAATCAGTGGTGCGTCGCCGATGCGCTTGCGCAAACCATCAAGGGTGGTAGCAATGGCGGTCGGGTGATGGGCGAAGTCGTCGTAGATGGTGATGCCGCGCACTTCGGCGACTTTCTCCATCCGGCGTTTGACGTTCTTGAATGCGCTCAACCCGGCGATGCCCATCGCTGGCACCACACCGACATGCCGCGCCGCTGCCAGCGCAGCCAAGGCGTTGGCGACGTTGTGCTGACCGGTCAGCTCCCATTCGACAGTGCCCTGGGACACGCCTTCGAACATCACTTCGAACGCCGAGCCATCGTCTTTGAGCAACTTGACCTGCCACTGACCGCCGACGCCGGTGGTCTGCACCGGGGTCCAGCAGCCCATTTCGATCACGCGCTGCAAGGCCGGTTCGGTGGTGGGGTGGATCACCAGACCTTCGCTCGGAATAGTCCGCACCAAGTGGTGGAACTGCCGCTCGATCGCCGGCAAATCGGGGAAGATGTCGGCGTGATCGAACTCAAGGTTGTTGAGGATCGCGGTACGCGGACGGTAGTGGACGAACTTCGAACGCTTGTCGAAAAACGCGCTGTCGTACTCGTCGGCCTCGATCACGAAGAACGGCGTGCCGCCCAGACGCGCGGACACCGAGAAGTTCTGCGGCACGCCGCCGATCAGGAACCCCGGGCTCATCCCGGCATGTTCCAGCACCCAGGCGAGCATGCTGCTGGTGGTGGTCTTGCCGTGCGTGCCGGCAACCGCCAGCACCCAGCGCCCTTGCAGCACGTGATCGGCCAGCCATTGCGGGCCGGAGACGTACGGCAGGCCTTTGTTCAGCACATATTCCACCGCTGGGTTGCCGCGGGACATGGCGTTGCCGATCACCACCAGATCCGGTGCCGGATCGAGCTGGGCCGGGTCGTAGCCCTGGGTCAACTGAATGCCCTGGGCCTCAAGCTGCGTGCTCATCGGCGGATAGACGTTGGCGTCGGAGCCGGTCACGTGATGGCCCAGCTCTTTGGCCAGAACCGCCATCGAGCCCATGAAAGTCCCGCAGATACCCAGAATATGAATGTGCATAGTCGACCTCGTAAAACATGGCCGCAGGTTAGCGCAGGGAGGGGGAAATCGCACCTTGTGTTTCGCCTTTGCCGACGCCTTCGCGAGCAGGCTCGCTCCCACAAGATAGGCGCTAACCCTGTGGGAGCGAGCCTGCTCGCGAACGGTGCGGCGCGGTTTAACGGGTGATCGCGTGTTTACGCAGCTTTCTGTAGAGCGTATTACGGCTGACCCCGAGCTGCTGCGCGGTCTGGGTCATATGCCAGCGCGTTTGCTCCAGCACATCGAGCAACGCCAGACGTTCAGCGTCTTCCAGCGGATGCTCGGACTCAACCGACTTCAGCTCCAGCGTTGGCCGCCCCTGCCGAATCATCGCCGGCAAATCCTCCAGCCCGATTCGCCCTTCATCACACAATGCCGCCAATGTGCGCAGGACATTGCGCAACTGCCGAACGTTGCCCGGCCAGTTGAAGGTTAGTAACGCCTGACGCGCCGGTTCGTCGATCAAGATTGTTTCGCCGCCGGCCTCCTCGGCCAGCAGGAAATCCAGCAACTGCGATTTATCACTGCGTTCGCGCAACGCCGGTAGCGCAACTTCGAGGCCATTGAGCCGGTAATACAGATCTTCGCGGAAGCTGCCGTCCGCCACGCGCTCCAGCAGATTACGGTGCGTGGCGCTGATGATCCGCACGTTGACCGCTTCCGGCTCGCCGCCAATCGGCACCACCTGCCGGTCTTCCAGCACCCGCAACAACCGGGTTTGCAGCGCCAACGGCATGTCACCTATCTCATCGAGAAACAGCGTGCCGCCATCGGCCTGCTGCAGCTTGCCGCGCATGCCATCCTTGCGTGCGCCGGTGAAACTGCCGCCGCGATAACCGAACAGTTCGCTCTCGATCAGGCTTTCCGGGATCGCCGCACAATTGAGGGCGACGAAGGCTTTGCTGGCGCGCTGGCTGGCGTGATGCACAGCCTTGGCAAAGGCTTCCTTGCCCGAGCCGGTTTCGCCATTGATCAGCAGCGGCACGTCGCGTTCGAACACCCGCAGCGCCTTGCGGAAATCCGCTTGCAGCGCCGCGTCACCGAGGCAAATGCCCACCAGCGCTTGAGGCTTGGCCACGATCGGGGCCGGCAGGATCGGCGCCGGCTTGCGCGATTCGCCGCGCAACAAGGCAAACAGATGCCGCCCGTCGCGGGTGCGCAGCGGCCAACTGGCGCTGGCATTGGCGCTGGCCCGACCGAGCAACTCGTCCAGCGAACAATCGAAAAATGCTTCCACCGGTTTGCCGAGCAAACCACCGCGAATATGCCCGAGCAGGTTCAGCGCGCTCTGGTTGACCGCGCTGATCCGCCCTTCGCCGTCAAACGCCAGCAGCCCTTCGCTGAACAAACCGACGGATTCGGCCTGAAGATGGAAACGCAGCAGCCATTGGTTATCGAAGCAGCGCAGGAAATAGCAGCTCTCGATCATCTTCGCCGACAGATTGACCAGCGCCATGGTGTGGAACTGGCTCTGCCGAGAAACGTCGTGGCGCGCCGAGGACACGTCGAGCACCGCCAGCAGTTCGCCGTGCGGGTCGAACACCGGGCTCGCCGAGCAGGTCAGGCCGGTGTGGCGACCGCGAAAATGTTCGTCCTGATGGATGGTCAGTGCCTGGCGCTCGACCAGACAGGTGCCGATGCCGTTGGTGCCTTCGCAGGCTTCGCTCCAGTCGGCGCCGAGCCAGAGACCGGCGCGTTCGAAAATCTTGCGCTCGGCCGGCGCGGTGACGCAGTTGAGGATCACCCCGCGCGCGTCGGTCAGCAGCACCGCATGACCGGCGCCGGAGAGTTGTTGATGCAGGCTGCTCATTTCATTACCGGCGATCTGCAACACCTGTTGCAGGCGTTCGCGGCTTTCAAGCACGCGCCCGTGTTCGAGCACGGTGGGCGCCATGGTCAGGGCCGGATCGAGGTGATAGTCCTCAAGACAGCGCAGCCACGAGCGGGCAATCGACGGATCGGCACCGGGCCCGTGCAGGTGCGGCTTGCCCTGACTGACGGTGAGAACCTGCTGGGCATGGCGACTCAAATGGTTGTCGTGCATTTCTTATTATTCTCCCCGAGATCAGTGCCGCCTCTTTATTGGCTGGCACATACCTTGTGGTGAGGGGATTTATCCCCGATGGGTTGCGAAGCAGCCCCAATCAAACCAACGTGGCTTCTTAGATTCACCGCGTACACCGGATTTACGACTGCTGCGCAGCCGATCGGGGATAAATCCCCTCACCACAAGGGGTGCATCTGGGCGATTTGCAGCCAGCATCCTCCAGCCATCGGCGCATTGCAATGCTGGCAAGACCAGCCGGTCACAGGCTGTGCCAAAAGCGGTACAAACTGTCACCCCCTCTGTACCGAAACCATCACAGGCGCCGCCCGCCCGTCCGACAAAAAATACGCAAGGCCTTGATTTGCCTGCCCTGCACGGCAGTGGCCCGACCTTTGCTCTACGCTTATAGCAAGCGCACTTGCGCGTTTCTCTAATAAGTACAAAGCCAAGGAGAACAACATCATGCGTTACGCTCACCCCGGTACTGAAGGCGCCAAAGTCTCGTTCAAGAGCAAGTACGGTAACTACATCGGCGGCGAGTTCGTCGCGCCTGTCAAAGGTCAGTACTTCACCAACACCTCGCCAGTGAATGGCCAGCCGATTGCCGAATTCCCCCGCTCCACTGCCGAAGACATCGACAAGGCACTGGACGCCGCCCACGCCGCTGCCGATGCGTGGGGCGCGACCTCCGTGCAGGCGCGCTCGCTGATCCTGCTGAAAATCGCCGACCGCATCGAACAGAACCTCGAACTGCTGGCGATCACCGAAACCTGGGACAACGGCAAAGCCATCCGCGAGACCCTCAACGCCGACATCCCGCTGGCCGCCGACCATTTCCGCTACTTCGCCGGCTGCCTGCGCGCGCAGGAAGGAAGCGCTGCCGAAATCGACGGCAACACCGTGGCCTATCACATCCATGAACCGCTGGGTGTGGTCGGGCAGATCATCCCGTGGAACTTCCCGCTGCTGATGGCCGCGTGGAAACTCGCCCCGGCACTGGCCGCCGGCAACTGCGTGGTACTCAAGCCTGCCGAGCAAACCCCGCTGGGCATCTGCGTGCTGATGGAGCTGATCGGTGATCTGCTGCCACCGGGCGTGCTCAACGTGGTGCAAGGTTTCGGCAAAGAAGCCGGCGAAGCCCTGGCCACCAGCAAACGCATCGCCAAGATCGCCTTCACCGGCTCGACCCCGGTCGGCTCGCACATCATGAAATGCGCGGCCGAGAACATCATTCCATCGACCGTGGAACTGGGCGGCAAGTCGCCGAACATCTTCTTCGAAGACATCATGCAGGCCGAACCGACCTTCATCGAAAAAGCTGCCGAAGGCCTGGTGCTGGCGTTTTTCAACCAGGGCGAAGTCTGCACCTGCCCGTCCCGCGCACTGGTACAGGAATCGATCTACGACGAATTCATGCAAGTGGTGATGAAGAAAGTCCTGCAGATCAAACGCGGCGACCCGCTGGACACCGACACCATGGTTGGCGCGCAGGCGTCCGAGCAGCAATTCGACAAGATCCTTTCGTACCTGGAAATCGCCAAGGGTGAAGGCGCCGAGCTGCTGACCGGCGGCAAGGTGGAAAAACTCGAGGGCAATCTGGCAACCGGCTATTACATCCAGCCGACCCTGCTCAAGGGCACCAACAAAATGCGTGTGTTCCAGGAAGAAATCTTCGGCCCGGTGGTGAGCATCACCACCTTCAAGGACGAAGCCGAAGCCCTGGCGATCGCCAACGACACCGAGTTCGGCCTCGGCGCCGGCCTGTGGACCCGCGACATCAACCGCGCCTACCGCATGGGCCGCGCGATCAAGGCCGGTCGTGTGTGGACCAACTGCTACCACCTGTACCCGGCGCACGCCGCGTTCGGCGGGTACAAGAAGTCCGGCGTTGGCCGTGAAACCCACAAGATGATGCTCGATCACTATCAGCAGACCAAAAACCTGCTGGTGAGCTACGACATCAATCCGTTGGGCTTCTTCTAAAACCCGGGGGCGATACAGATATTTCTGTGTCGCCCTTTCGACCGCTTTCGCGAGCAGGCTCGCTCCCACAGGGGAGTCGTGTCGCACCACATACACAGGCTCGGCACAAATCCACTGTGGGAGCGAGCCTGCTCGCGATGGCGTCCTCAATGACACAACACAAGGCCTGGCCGCTCTGGCACGGCCCTTGCGTACCCGTCATTCAGGATTTGCACAAAAACTGCCGCTGCGTGAACAGCATCCATCCACCTCAACCACTGCACCCGAAAGTCCAACAGATCGAACAATAAAAAACAGAGAGGACTTATGACTTCCACCACACAGCTCAAACCCACACTCGGCACCCTGCACCTCTGGGGTATTGCCGTCGGCCTGGTGATTTCCGGCGAATACTTCGGCTGGAGTTACGGCTGGGGCACCGCGGGCACCCTCGGATTTCTGGTCACGGCGCTGATGGTCGCGACCATGTACACCTGCTTCATCTTCAGCTTCACCGAACTGACCACCGCGATTCCCCACGCGGGCGGACCGTTTGCCTACAGCCGCCGGGCGTTCGGCGAAAAAGGCGGGTTGATCGCCGGCATCGCCACGCTGATCGAATTCGTTTTTGCCCCACCGGCGATCGCCATGGCCATCGGCGCCTACCTCAACGTGCAGTACCCGGAGCTTGATCCGAAGGTGGCAGCGGTCGGCGCGTATTTCGTGTTCATGACCCTGAACATTCTCGGCGTCAGCATCGCCGCGACTTTTGAGCTGGTGGTCACCGTGCTGGCGGTCGCCGAGTTGCTGGTGTTCATGGGCGTGGTCGCACCGGGCTTCAGCTTCAGCAATTTCGTGCTCAACGGCTGGTCGGGGGCCAACGAGTTCAGCATGGGCTCGATCCCCGGAATCTTTGCGGCGATTCCGTTTGCGATCTGGTTTTTCCTTGCCATCGAAGGCGCCGCCATGGCCGCCGAAGAAGCCAAGGACCCGAAACGCACGATTCCCAAGGCTTATGTCAGCGGCATCCTGACCCTGGTATTCCTCGCCATCGGCGTAATGGTGATGGCCGGCGGCGTCGGCGACTGGCGTCAACTGTCGAACATCAATGACCCGCTGCCGCAGGCGATGAAAGCGGTGGTCGGCAACAACTCATCGTGGATGCATATGCTGGTGTGGATCGGCCTGTTCGGTCTGGTGGCAAGTTTCCACGGGATCATCCTCGGCTACTCGCGACAATTCTTCGCCCTCGCCCGCGCCGGTTATCTGCCGAAAAGCCTGGCCAAACTGTCGCGCTTCCAGACCCCGCATCGGGCGATTCTGGCTGGTGGTGTGATTGGTATCGCGGCGATTTACAGCGATGGACTGGTCAATCTGCAAGGCATGACCCTGACTGCTGCGATGATCACCATGTCGGTGTTCGGCGCGATCGTGATGTACATCATCAGCATGCTCAGCCTGTTCAAACTGCGCAAAACCGAACCGAACCTGGAACGCACCTTCCGCGCCCCGGGCTACCCGGTGGTGCCGGCGATTGCGCTGTTCCTGGCGGTGGTGTGCCTGGTGGCGATGGCGTGGTTCAACACGCTGATCGGCTGTGTGTTCCTGGGCTTTATGGCCGCCGGCTACCTGTATTTCCAGCTGACCGCCAAGCAACGCTCAGAAGCGCCGGCAGACGCTATGCTCGAAGGTATCTAGTTGCACCGGCATCGGGCCTGTCGCCCGGTGCCCGCTATATAGAAGTGCATGAAGATCCAATGTGGGAGCGGGCTTGCTCGCGAAGGCGTCGTCTCATCCAACAACGATGTCGTCTGACACGACGCTTTCGCGAGCAAGCCCGCTCCCACAGGGAGACCGAGTTACCCACAGAATCAGGAGGACACCGCCCCATGGCCGCATTTGCCCATTCCGTCGGCGCCCAGACCTACCGCTTCGACAGCCTCAAGGACGTCATGGCCAAGGCCAGCCCGGCGCGCTCCGGGGACTTCCTGGCAGGCGTTGCCGCGCTCAATGACGGCGAACGCGTAGCCGCACAAATGGCGCTGGCCGACATCCCGCTCACGCACTTCCTGCAAGAAGCGCTGATTCCCTACGAAGCCGATGAAGTCACCCGACTGATCATCGACACCCAAGACAAACAGGCCTTTGCCGTGGTCAGCCACCTCACCGTCGGTGGTTTCCGCGACTGGCTGCTCAGCGACGCGGCCGACGAAACCAGTCTGCGCAACCTCGCCCCCGGCCTGACCCCGGAAATGGTCGCCGCCGTGTCGAAGATCATGCGCGTGCAGGATCTGGTGCTGGTGGCGCAGAAGATCCGCGTAGTGACGAAGTTTCGCGGCACCCTCGGCCTGCGCGGGCGCTTGTCGACCCGTCTGCAACCGAATCATCCGACCGACGAGCCGTCCGGCATCGCCGCGAGCATTCTCGACGGCCTGCTGTACGGCAACGGTGACGCGATGATCGGGATCAACCCGGCCACCGACAGCATCGCCTCGATCTGCGCGATGCTGGAGATGCTCGACGCGATCATCCAGCGCTACGACATCCCGACCCAGGCGTGCGTACTGACCCACGTCACCACCTCGATCGAGGCGATCAACCGGGGGGTGCCGCTGGATCTGGTGTTCCAGTCGATTGCCGGCACCGAAGCGGCCAATGCCAGTTTCGGCATCAACCTCAATGTATTGCAGGAAGGCTATGACGCGGGGCTGAGCCTGAAGCGCGGCACCCTCGGGCAGAACCTGATGTATTTCGAAACCGGTCAGGGCAGCGCGCTGTCGGCCAACGCCCACCACGGTGTCGATCAACAGACCTGCGAGACAAGAGCCTACGCCGTGGCGCGACACTTCAAGCCGTTTTTGGTGAACACCGTCGTAGGATTTATCGGCCCGGAATACCTCTATAACGGCAAACAGATCATCCGCGCCGGCCTCGAAGACCACTTCTGCGGCAAGTTACTCGGCGTGCCGATGGGCTGCGACATCTGCTACACCAACCATGCCGAAGCCGATCAGGACGACATGGACACCCTGCTGACCCTGCTCGGTGTGGCCGGAATCAACTTCATCATGGGCATCCCCGGCTCCGACGACATCATGCTCAACTACCAGACCACCTCGTTTCACGACGCGCTCTACGCGCGCCAGACCCTGGGCCTGAAATCGGCGCCGGAGTTCGAGCAATGGCTGGCGAACATGGGCATCTTCACCCAGGCGGACGGCAAGGTTCGCTTTGGCAACAACCTGCCGCCGGCCTTCCGCCAGGCACTGGCGCAACTGGGATGAGTGTGATGGAAAAACCGCCTGTCGACCCGCAAAACCCGTGGCTGGAGCTGCGCCGCCTGACCCCGGCGCGCATCGCTCTGGGCCGCACCGGCACCAGCCTGCCGACCCGCGCCCAGCTGGATTTCCAGTTCGCCCACGCTCAGGCGCGAGATGCGGTGCATCTGCCGTTCGATCATGCCGGGCTCAGCGCGCAATTGAGCGAACGCGGACGTGACAGTTTGTTGTTGCACAGCGCGGCGACCGATCGCAACAGCTACCTGCAACGCCCGGATCTGGGGCGCAAGCTCAGCGAAGACTCGGCGCAGACCTTGCGTGATTACGCCTCGGCGCACCCCGGTGGGGTCGATTTGGCGATTGTGGTGGCGGACGGCCTGTCGGCACTGGCGGTGCATCGGCATACCCTGCCGTTTCTGACCCGCCTGGAGGAGCAGATGAGCGCCGACGGCTGGTCGCTTGCCCCGGTAGTGCTGGTGGAACAGGGCCGCGTCGCCATCGGTGACGAGATCGGTCAGTTGCTGGGTGCAAAAATGGTCGTCATGCTGATCGGAGAGCGTCCGGGCCTCAGCTCGCCCGACAGCCTCGGTTTATATTTCACCTACAATCCAAAAGTCGGACTGACCGATGCCTACCGCAATTGCATCTCCAACGTGCGGCTTGAGGGCTTGAGCTACGGCATGGCGGCGCATCGCCTGCTGTATCTGATGCGCGAAGCCTGCCGGCGGCAGCTGTCGGGGGTCAATCTGAAGGACGAAGCACAGGTGCAGACGCTGGAGTCGGACGCCGGTGCGGACATGAAGGGAAATTTCCTGCTTGATCCGCCCACAACCTGAACCGTTTCCGCAT
Organism: Pseudomonas sp. FW305-3-2-15-E-TSA4; assembly: GCF_058787295.1. Classification (NCBI taxonomy): domain Bacteria; kingdom Pseudomonadati; phylum Pseudomonadota; class Gammaproteobacteria; order Pseudomonadales; family Pseudomonadaceae; genus Pseudomonas; species Pseudomonas sp. FW305-3-2-15-E-TSA4. The sequence continues at coordinate 161,330 of NZ_JBYSZP010000011.1, forward strand.
TGCGTTTCTGCGCTGCTTTGAGGCAGGATCGATGCACGGCCGCAGGGTTTCCCATCGCCGTCAGAGCAGTTGAAGACAGCCACTTGAAGACGAGACCTATCATGCGGATTATTCAAGCGACCCTCGAACACCTGGATTTGCTGACCCCGTTGTTCGTCAAATATCGCGAGTTCTACGGTTCCCTGCCCTACCCGGATTCCTCCCGCGCGTTTCTCGAAAAACGCCTGCGACGCAAGGAATCGGTGATTTATCTGGCCCTGGCCGATGATGACGACAAGAAATTGATGGGTTTCTGCCAGCTGTATCCGAGCTTTTCCTCGCTGTCGCTCAAGCGCGTGTGGATTCTCAACGACATCTACGTCGCCGAAGATGCCCGCCGCCAACTGGTGGCCGACAACCTGATCCGCACCGCGAAGAAAATGGCCAAGGAAACCCAGGCCGTGCGCATGCGCGTTTCCACCAGCAGCAACAACGAGGTGGCGCAGAAAACCTACGAATCCATTGGCTTCAAGGAAGACACCGAGTTCAAGAACTACGTGCTGCCGATCAGCGACGAGCTCTAGCACTCATCAAGGGCCTGTTGTGGCGAGGGAGCTTGCTCCCGCCGGGCTGCGAAGCGGCCCCACCTCAGTCATCTCAACAGGTCAGGCAAATCAAGGCTTGGGAGTGCTTCGCCCTCCAGCGGGAGCAAGCTCCCTCGCCACACCAACCTTGCCGCCACCATCAATGCCTGCCTGACATTTGTTCACACCCCGACATCCCTCGCTACAAAACCAACGCGCTTTTCACCTCTCAGACCGTATAATCCCGAGCTTTCCGGCTTGTAAGAAAAACTACACCCCGCTGTAGGCTTACACCCGAATCATCCGCACAGGCCTGCCGAGTCGGGCCGTCACCACAGGTGCCCCCATGGATTTCAACCCGCTCGACCTTATCCTGCATCTCGATGTGTACCTCGATTTGCTGGTCACCAACTACGGGCCGTGGATCTACGCGATTCTGTTCGCTGTCATCTTCTGTGAAACCGGTCTGGTGGTGATGCCGTTCCTGCCGGGTGATTCGCTGTTGTTCATCGCCGGTGCCGTGGCGGCGGGCGGTGGCATGGATCCGGTGCTGTTGGGCGGGCTGCTGATGCTCGCGGCGATCCTTGGCGATAGCACCAACTATGTGATTGGACGAACGGCGGGCGAAAAACTCTTCAGCAACCCGAATTCGAAAATCTTCCGTCGCGATTACCTGCAAAAAACCCACGATTTCTACGACAAGCACGGCGGCAAAACCGTGACCCTGGCGCGCTTCCTGCCGATCATCCGCACGTTTGCCCCGTTCGTCGCCGGCGTCGGGAAAATGCCCTACCCGCGTTTCTTCGCGTTCAGCGTGTTCGGCACCGTCTTGTGGGTCGGTGGTCTGGTAACTCTGGGTTACTTCTTCGGCAACGTGCCGTTCATCAAGAAGAACCTGTCGCTGCTGGTGGTTGGCATCATCCTGCTGTCGCTGGTGCCGATGATCATCGGCGTGGTGCGCAGCCGTTTCGGCGGCGCCAAAGCCGAAACCCACTGATCCGATGTGGTCACTGAGCGCCTGGCGTCGCCGGCGCATTCTGGCCAGGCACCCGATTGCCGACGACCTCTGGCAACGGGTGCGCCATCACCTGAGCTTTCTCGACGGCATCAGCGCCGCCGAAGACCAATGGTTGCGAGAAGCCAGCGTCCTGTTCCTCGAAGAAAAGCACCTGACCGCCCTGCCCGGTGTCGAACTGCATCAGGAACAACGCCTGCTGCTCGCCGCTCAGGCACAGCTGCCGTTGCTCAATCTGGACGAGTTGAACTGGTATCAGGGCTTCCACGAAATCGTCCTCTACCCCGATGACTTCCTCAGCCCGCAACGGCATCGCGATGCCAGCGGGGTCGAGCACGAGTGGGACGGCGAGCACAGCGGCGAAGCCTGGCAACAGGGGCCGATCATCCTCGCCTGGCCGGGCGTGATGGCCAGTGGTGGCTGGGAAGGCTACAACCTGGTGATCCACGAACTGGCGCATAAACTCGACATGCTCAACGGCGATGCCAACGGCCTGCCACCGCTGCACGCCGACATGCGCGTCAGCGACTGGGCCGAAGTCATGCAGCACGCCTACGACGACCTCAACCGCCAGCTCGACCGCAACCCCGACGCCGAAACCGCCATCGACCCATACGCCGCGGAAAACCCGGCGGAGTTCTTTGCGGTCACCAGCGAATACTTCTTCAGCGCTCCGGATCTGCTGCACGCGGCTTATCCACAGGTCTACTTGCAACTGCAGCTTTTCTACCGGCAGGATCCGTTGGGCAGGCTGCGGCAACTTCAGGCCACAGACCCGGTCTATCAGGCGCACGAGTAAGCGCTGCACGACTTCTGGTACGTGGCGTCGGCGTAGGAATATGCCTATAATCGCCGCCACTTTTTGGTCAATCCGGCCAAGTTTTTTTGGTCAACTACGGGGGCAACGCCCAATGAGCTACAGCAAGATTCCGGCTGGCAAAGACCTGCCGAACGACATCTACGTCGCGATCGAGATCCCGGCCAACCACGCGCCGATCAAATACGAAATCGACAAAGACAGCGATTGCCTGTTCGTTGACCGTTTCATGGCCACCCCAATGTTCTACCCGGCCAACTACGGTTACATCCCGAACACCCTGGCTGACGACGGTGATCCCCTCGACGTGCTGGTTGTGACCCCTTACCCGGTTGCTCCAGGCTCGGTGATCCGCGCGCGTCCAGTCGGCATCCTGAACATGACCGACGACGGCGGCGGCGATGCCAAAGTCATCGCAGTCCCACACGACAAGCTGTCCCAGCTGTACGTCGACGTGAAGGAATACACCGACCTGCCACCACTGCTGATCCAGCAGATCGAGCACTTCTTCGCGAACTACAAAGATCTCGAAAAAGGCAAGTGGGTCAAGATCGAAGGCTGGGCTGGCGCTGATGCCGCTCGCGACGCGATCACCAAGTCGGTAGCTGCCTACAAGGGCTAAGCGCCGGCTGGCTGCATGACGCTTGAAGAAAACCCCGGTTGATCCGGGGTTTTTTGTGCCTGAAAAACGCCGCTTTAAACAGTGTGTTTATTGCGGACTACAGAAAAGTTTCGAAGTGAGTGATTTCCCACAAGCACGTCTTACATCCAGTCGCAAAATACAGGCTTTTTTTGAACAGCCGGTTTATTCAAACCGCTCTGGCACGGCCGTAGACTCGGTGTTTATGAGAAAGAACACTAGCGGTCCAAGATTCAAGGCACTCCTGGAAGCAGCGAACATCACCACCACGGGATTCGCAAAGTTCTGGGGCACGGAAGCCCAAAACATTCATAACTGGTACACCCGGGGCGTCCCGGCGTATCGCATGGAGGAAGTCTCACGCCTGCTCTCGGTCAACAGCGAGTGGCTGAAAACCGGCGAAGGCAGCAAAGAGTCACCCCGCCTGCAAACGCCTGCCAGCAACGGCGACACCTTCGACGCGCAGTCCGTCAACGGCGTCTATTCCATCATCAACCCCAACGACATCGAACTGCCGTTTTTCAAGGAAACACCTCTCAGCGCCGGCGCCGACAAAACCCACGTCATCCTCGACCCCGAGCAGACCGTCCGCCTGCCCCGGGCCCATCTCGCCCAACTGGAAATCCGCCCAAGCGACGCCATTTGCGCGCACATGATCGGCAACAGCATGGCCGAGCGCATCGAAGACGGCTCCATCGTCGGCATCGACCGCGGCCTGACCCAGGTGGTCGACGGCGAAATCTACGCCATCGAACACGACGGCATGCTGCGCATCAAATACCTGCACCGCATGCCCGGCAACGCCCTGCGCCTGCGCAGCCACAACAGCGCCGAATACCCGGACGAAATCTTCCGCGCAGCACAAATCGATGAGCAGCGGATACACATTCTGGGCTGGGTATTCTGGTGGTCGACCCTGGGCAAACGCCGGCCGGTGGTACCGTTTCTCTGATCGGATACGGATCTTCAACCCTGCACCAAACCCTGTGGGAGCGAGCCTGCTCGCGAAGAGGCCCCGAAAATCAGTACAAATTACGAATTTTGCCCCCCGCAGTGGCTCTATTCCGCAGTTGAGGCTGGGAATCCCCAACAAAACTCAGTATCCTGCGCCCCACATTTGCGCATCGCCCCGCTCCCGCGGCTCAGATGACGCCTGACGCGGCAGACCAACGTCTGACCAAGTCCCACAGCCGGACGCAGATCCGGGTGTACGTTTTGAAGGCTGACGCGGTTTACCAAAAATAAACCAAGCCAGTCCCCGAGAAGCCGGCCACAAGCCGGCTTTTTAATGCCTGCCTGAAAGCAACGTTATCTTGACGAGCTCGACAGATTAACCGGGCAGCACCCGCCACTCAGGCATCGCAATAAGCCATTAGCACATCCGCCCTAATTGCCCCGCGCCCAACCTCACCACTAAATTTCCATTCTGTTTTTGTGCATTACAAAAGCGCCAAGGAATGGAGCAACACCATGTCGTCGTTTTTCAAACTCACTCAATCCGCTGTTCTGCTGACCGCACTCCTGACCGCTGCCACTTCAGCCTTGGCCGAGGAGCCGAAGCTCGTCGGTGACTGGTGGATCATTTACGGCAATGGCATACCCCAAAAGAACATCATGTATGTCGCCGACAGCACTTCAGTCGTGCCGTCGAAGCAGACCAAGGGGGCCAAGTTGGTCGCCGTGACGCTGGTGTATGAGGAACCCGGCAAACCGATGATCGATGCCTACAACCTCGAAGTTCAGTGTTCGACGAACAAGGTCCGAATGCTCAATGGCCAGTCGGTTGATCGCATCGCCTACATGATGCGCAACCTGAAAGTTAATGACCAATGGCAGCAGCCGAAAGAGTTCTGGGTGCAGCGCACCAGCGAGTTCGTTTGCTCACCGGCCAAAAAGGACATGATCGCGCTGGGCAAGATGGAGTACCTGCAGATGATTCAGGGTCTGCAGCAGATGTTCTTCAAACTGGCGCCGATTCAGGAGAAAGGCCAGATGATGGATAACCTCGACTCGATCCTGGGCAACAAGTAAGCGGCGGGAATAACGATGAACCCATGGACTAAAACGTTATTGGCGCTGCTGATAACGCCCGCCGTTTTGCTGATCAATGGCTGCCACTTGATTGCCCAGTCGCGCTGGGAAGGACGCGATGTTCAGGAAGCGCTCGATCTGTTCGGCAAACCTGACTCGATGAAAAAACAGACCGGGGCCAACGGCGAGAATCTGGCTGTGCTCACCTGGTACAAATCGTCCAGTTGGACCACCACGGAAGCGGCCGGTACTTCAATGAATCACACCGGTAACGGCATGGTTTACACCGAGTACTACGAGACGGTCGGCCACAGCTCGGATTGCAAGCTCGAAGCCACCGTCAACAAGGCGAAAAAGATCGTGCTGTTCAGAATCGAAGACGGAAAGATCATTCACGGCAAGTGCATCAACGTGCCGTTCGTGCCTGGTTACATTCCGCCCGGTTTCTAGTGCAACCCTGAGCAGGCTGCTGCTCAGGGATAGCTGAACGATTTCACCAACGTCAGTTCACCCACCGCCCGCATCGGTACCACAAACGTCTCCATTTTCTCGCTTGGCGTGCCTTCCTCGGTAATCACCGTCACCTGCGCCGTGGTCAGCGGCTGCACCGCCTCTTCCCCGCCTTCATCATCACCGCGATAACCACCGCCGAAGTAGTTCACATACACCAGATACTGGCCCTTGATCGGTGCCGGCATGGCGAAGATTTCCGGGCCGTAGCCGGTGGTGACGTCGACGTCGAGTGCGGCGCCATTGGGTGCGACGCGGTCGCCGTACCAGATGTGCGCGCCGTCGGGGGTGATCAAGTGCAGGTCGAGGTCGGTGCCGTCGCTGTCCCAAGAGAGCAGCACGCGCAGTTTGGCCGGGGTGGCGCCGCCGCTGGTGTTGAGGAATTGCGTGCGGTGGCGTTGCTGGCCGTCGGGGCTGCGCACTTCGACGCTGTTGCTGCCGTTGGGGAAGGAGAACGGGCGGTCGAAGCGGCCACTGTCGTCGATTTTCAGCGGCATGCTGACACCGTTGACGATCAGCCGGCCGGGATCCTTGCTCTTGGGGGTGGCTTTGATCTCGCCGCTGATGCGCGCGGTGTTGGCCTGGCCGACCGGGGTGTTGACCGAGGAGGCCGGGTAGTTGACGGTCTGGCGGAAGTTCTCGCCTTCGCCCTCGGGCGCGCCGGTGCGCCAGCCGCCGACCGGGGTGTCGAGTTTGACGCTGTCGGCGGCCATTGCCATCGGCCATGCATTGAACGCGCAGAGCAACAGCAAGACCTGTGGATAACGGAGTGTCATGGTCTATTCCAGCAAGAGGTGACGGGCGAGCCCTTCGATGTAGGTTTCATCCTGGCCATTGGGATGTGCTTCAAAGGCCAGGTGCAGATATTCGTGAGTCAGGTCGAGGCGATCCTGCAGAGTCAGCACGCCGCGCACGTAGATGCGCTGGCGCTCGCGATCGACAAACGGGCGGCCGAACGCCAGTTTGCACACGGCAAAGGTGCTGACTTCGTTGTAGCCGGTTTCGCTTTCCAGTGTCGGACGCCAGCCGCGACGCTGCTTTTGCAGCCAGTCTTGCGCGGTGGGCAACGCTTCGCAGGAGGCCACCGGGTTGTCCCAACGGCTGAGGCTGGCGCGCGGATAGGCGTGCAGCAGAATCGCGTCGTAGCGCTGGCCGGCGTTGGCCTGCTCGACGGCCTGTTGCCAGGCGAGTTTGTCCGGGCCGGGTTGATCGGAGTGATAGGTGACGGTGCTGCCGGCCAGCACCAGATCCGCGGTCCATGCGGCGATGTTGCGCGACTCGGCGGAGGCCGGACGCGGAGCGACGCGCTGACGGTTGCTGCTGTCGTCGATGCTCAGGCAATCGCCGTTGCGCGTGGCGTTTTGCAGCAGATAGGTGCGGATCGCCACGGCCAGTGCCTTGGCAGCTTCGGCGGGTTCAGGTTTGGCTTCGCGCTCAAGGACGCGGGCGACGTATTCTTCGCGATCAAGTCTGGCGACCAGTTTGTCGTCGAGCAGAAACAGCTCACCGGCGCTGTGGATATCCAGCGCGTTGCCGTTGGCGAATTCGACGCGGTAATCGCCCTGCAATGGGCCCGAAGTCACCACCCGATCACCGGCCAGAACCCGGGAAACGGGATAACGCGAAAACAGACCGACCTCAACGCAACGCCCTGCTTCCGCCGGCCACGAAGAAGGCAGCACCGTCGCCAGCGCCTGACCGTAATGGCGCAAAACCATCTGACTGGTACCACGCCCACTGGCCCAGATCGGCGAGCCGTCCGCTGTCCAACCGGCGAAACCGCCTTGCCGCGATTGCGGATCCTGATCGCCGAGCCAGCTCCAGGTTTTCACCCGCAAGCGCCCGCCCAGCTCACCGACGACATTGCCGTCCGCCGCATTCAGCACGACGTCAAGCAACACGCGGCGCATCTGCTCCTGCGCTGGCAGCACCGACAACACCTTCAGCAAGTCCGTCACGGAAACCCGGGTAGCCGGTTGCACGGTTGGTAAATCCAGCAACCACGACGGCGCCCGCCGCACCTGCCAATACGTGCGCCAATCGCCAGCAGCAATGCCCAATCGCGCCGGCTCAAAGTACAACCCGCAGGATTTGACCAACGCCTGATCACGCTCGATCCTGCCGCCCGCCGAGCAGCAATAAACCTCTTCCTTTGACTGCCCGCGACATTCATACGCCGGCTCGCGCGCGCCGGTATCCACCAGCCACGCGTAGACGAACAATTTCCAAAGACTGCCCAGCGGGGTATCCAGCGTCGACGGCAACGGCTCGCGGGCGATCAGTTGCGTGTGATTCAACGACAGCAACTCGCCCTTGTACGCCAGCCGCAGCGGCTCATCCTGCGCCGTCGCCAGCGCAGGCATCACACACATCAGCAGCCACAGCAGCGGCCGGTTCATGTCAGTTGACCGTGACCTGACCGAGGGCGGCTTTCGCTTCCTGGGCCTGATGCTGCGGCGCGTAGACCTGAGTGAAACGCACCGGCGGCAGGTTGAACTGGCCCTTCTGCGAGAAGCGCACCAGATGGCGCAGACGCAATTCGCCGCTCAGCGCATCCACCGGCACCGCATAAGCCAGTTGCCCCGGCTCGAAGCGTGCCTTTTCCAGCGCGGTCGGTTCGGTGCCGTCCTTGCCCTGCAACTTGATGCCCCATGTAGTGCGCTCGACATCGGCGCCTGGTGGCAACGGCACTTCGAGCATGCCGTAGCGCAATGGTTTCGGCGCCTTGCTGGTGAGGATCACTTCGTCCAGGTACAGGCTGTCGCTGGACAGCGGTTTGCTGCCGACCGGCTCCAGTTTGAAGGTGAACGCTTCGTCGCCCGGCACCAGCCGCGACAAACGGCGGGTGATAGTCACGGCCATTGGATCGACGGCCGGTTGCTGGGTCTGGAAGCTCAACGCAGCGCGCAGCGGACGCTCCTGAGTGCCGGACACCGACAACACGCTCGGCACCGGCGTCGCACCCTGCCAGGTCCAGAACATCTCACCGGTTGCGCCGTAGTTTTTCTTCCAGCCTTCACCCGGCAGCAGCGCGATGGTCGGCGAGGCCTGAGCGATGCTGCGTTGCAACCAGCTCAGCGCCAGGGCGCGTTCGAGGGTCGATTGCTGTGGCAACAGACGTTGCAACAGCGCCGTCGCCCGCGCCTGATCAAACGGTTGCAGCGACAGGTTCAGCGCTTCGGCAAACGGCTGCGAACTGACCGCCAGACGCTGTTGCGCCGCGCCAACCTGACGGTTGAATGCCTCCGGCAACGCGACTTTCGACTGCGTGGCCAGCGCCGCCGTCAACACCCGCGCCGCCGCCAGACCGAGCGCCGAATCCGGGTCACTCATCACCAGGCTGTCTTCGCCGTCGTCCATCAGGGTTTCGGCATTACCCTCACCGGCCTTGGCCAGATCGTCCATCAAACCGCTGAGCAGGGTATTCACCGGCAGGTGCATCTGCTTGGCGAACGACAGGATCAGCGCCCGCTGCAGCAGTGGCGTGTTCGGCGCTTGCTTGGCGTAGACCTCCAGCACTCGCTGCCAATGCTCCGGCGGCAAGGTCAGTTCCAGCACCTGACTGGCGTTCCAGTCGGCGTAGTAGGCGTAAGCGGTGAGGAACGCGTCCGGCTCGCCGTCGAAGCCCCACCAGGTGAAGCTCGCCGACGGCCCGGCCATTTGCACCAGACGCAGACGGCTGTTCTGCATGATCAGGCGCAGGCGATCGCGGATCTGCGGGTTAGACGCCAGCGACGGATAAGCGATGCTCAGCGGCAGCAAACGACTGGCAGTCTGCTCGACGCCGCCGTACGGGTAGCTCAGCAGATCATCGAGCGCGGAACGGAACAGCGCTTGCGGACTGTCATCCAGACGCAGGCGAATATCGGTGGCATCTGCTGGCAAACTCAACGGTGTGTCGCCGCTGGCCACGTCGAGGCTCTGGGTTTGCGTAACTTGCCAGCCGTCACCGGTCGCACTCAGGCGCACGGCGAGGGCGTCAGCGGTTTTGTCGTCCTGCACCAGTTCGGCAGTCCACTCACCCGAGGCCAGGGCGAACGCTGGCAGCGGCACGTAGTTGATGCCGTTGTTCAGGGTCACCGGCAGGCGTTGTTCGGCGCCAGCGTAATGGGTGACCAGTTCAGCCTTGACCGGTTTTTCGGCCTTGCTGAAGGCAAACACACCGAGTTGCGGCTGATCGCCCTTGCGGAATTTGCTCGGCCCGCTCCACTTCAGGTACAGCGGTTTTTCCGAACGGACGAACTGCTTCTTCTGCCCGACCTGGCCGTCGTCGGCGATAGCCCGGGCGGTGATGCGCCAGCGGGTCAGCGAGTCCGGCATCTTGAAGGTGAAACGGGTTTTGCCGTCGGCACCTGTGAGCAATTCCGGCTGCCACGCGGCGGTGTCGACGTCTTCGCGACGCGGACGCTCCAGCACTTTCACCCCACGTTCGCTGCGGTTGGCCTTGCCCGGCGCGCCGGGGCTGCCCGGCAACGCCACGTCGTAACTGATGAACGACAGGCTGGCGCTGGTGCGCACATTATTGCGACGCGGGTGGTAGAAGAACTGGTCGATGGTCGGCGCGACTTCCGGTTGCAGCGCGTAGACCATTTCATCGACAACACTCACCGTCAGATGCGCCGGAACTGCTTTACCGGCGAACTGCGTAGTCAGGTCGACGGTCACCGTGTCGCCCGGCAGATACACCTGTTTGTCGGTGCTGATCGCCACGTCGATTTGCGGGGCAATCACTTTGATCCCGGCGTTCTGGAAGCTGTACTGCCCGCCCTTGGTGTACAGCACCGAGAAGGTCAGGTTCGGCGCGAAGTTGTCCTTCACCGGAATGCGCGCGCGGTATTGGGTGTCGCTGAGTTTTTCCAGTTTCAGCCAGTCGCCGCCCTTGGCCAGCAGCGCGGTGGCTTCGACCTTGTCGCGCTCCAGCGACAGCAGGGCATCGCTGACCGGCTCCGGGAACGTGATCAGCGCCAGCGCTTCATCGCCGGCCTTGTACTCGGGCTTGTCGAGGACGATTTCCACAGTGCCCGGCACCGCTTTGACACCGTCGCCGGTGACCGAATGGCCGGTGGCGCCGAGGACGCGACCGTGTTGATCTTTCAGCGTCAGGTTGTAAGTACCTGGACGCTCGAAGGCCAGACTAAAGCCTTTGTCAGTCGCCGCGAGTTTGCCTTCGCCAGTGCTCTGGTCTTCCAGACGCACCCAGCTGTAGCTGCTTGGGGTCACGGCTTTGCTCTGCTCGCTGCCGCCCTCGTTGGCGTAGCTGAACGCGACTTTGTCTTTGACTGCGCTGAAACGTTGCGGCGCGCTCAGGCGGAAGCTCGCGGCGCCACGGTCGATGAGGATTTCCTTGGTGGTCTTGACCCGATACGCCGCGCCATCGCTGGCAAATACGGTGAGCATGTAGCGGCTCGGTTTGTCGGCGGCCGGCAGGTCGAGGGTCGCGTTGCCCTTGCTGTCGGTGGTCAGTTCGGTGCTGGTCAATTCCACCGGGAATTGCCCGAGGTATTGCAGCTCATTGTCGACCATCGACAGTTGCTGGGCACGCAGGCTCAGGCTCAGTTTGGCGTTGGTCACCGGTTTGCCGTCCGGGTACAGCAGCACCAGACTGCCCTTCACCGGCTCGCCGGTGCGGTAATCCTGCTTGGCCAGGTTCAGCGAAATTTCGAAGTGCGGCTTGATGTACTCGGCCACGCGGAAGGCGCTGCTGTAGGCCTGATCCTTGTAGTTGAAGCGGATCTCGTAACCACCGGCCACAGCGTTGTCCGGCAACTGGAACCGGCCCTGGGTGCCGGCCTTGGAATCGAGTTTCAGGTCGAGGCGTTGCAGCTCGGTGCCGGTGGCATCAAGCACACTGACGTTGACGTCAGCAGCGCCCGGCAGCACCGAATCCCGCGCATTCTTGAACTCGCGACCGACGATTTTCAGCGACACCCAATCCCCCGGGCGATACAGCGGTCGGTCGGTGAACGCATAGAGTTTGGTGTCGTAGATTTCGCTGTCGTAATAGAAGTTTTCCGAGACGAACACCCCGCCCTCTTCGTCCTCGCCAATGACGAACGAGCGCTCGGGGCTGACGTGTTTCAGGCGCAGCAAACCATCGGCATCAGTGGCACCGCTGCTCATCACGCCGAGGCCGTCAGTCCACAGCACATTGACCTTCGGCACCGAACTGCCTTCGTGTTTGCGTGCGGCCCAGACCAGCAATTCATCACCGGCAATCTTGCTCACTGCCACGGTGTTGGAAACGAAGACCATGGTGGTCGCGCGATACTTGCCGATCAGCGCTTCGACCAGGTACAGGCCCGGCTTCAGGTTGCCCAGCGGGATGTAGACGTTACCCGGTGCAACGCTGACGAACTCGCTGGAAGAACCGGCCAGATTGACTCCGGCCGGCGGCTGGATCGGCTTGGCCTGCCACAGCGGATAGCGGAACTGGCTGACCACCGGCAGGCCCGGAATCAGCGCGAATTGCGGCTGCGCGTCGTACGGCGTCGGCGCGGCGATGGCGTTGCCCATCTTCAGTTCCGGCACTTCCTCGGTGACCTGCTTGCGCGACTCGTAGGAGAACGCGCGCTGCATCACCCGCCGCGATTTGCGGTACCAGTTGTCCCACAGGTACGCGAGGGTGTTGGACAGGCCCTCGCCTTTGAACTGACCGTCGCTGACCACGCGGTGCAGGTTCTTCTGACGTTTGAGGAAATCCAGCGGCTTGTCGATGCGATACACGCGAATATCGGCGCCGCCATAGGGTTCCATACGAAAGCGGCGGTAGTCGCGGCCCGGCGCCTCGAGTCGGACCATTGCCTGCTCGTCGGCGGCGAAACTGCTGTCGGCCAGCAGGAAGAAGCTTTCACCAGAGACCGGCGTGTAGCCGCTCGGCTCCACCGAATCTTCAGCGTTGACGGTCGCCAATGGCAGCAACAGTGCCAGCAGCAGAGGAATTCGAGCGCAGAGTCGCAGCATGCGGGCACCGGTCATTGGGAGAGAAAGTTCAGTCGATAGACGCCGATGAAGTTGGGGTTGGCTGCGTCGGGTATCCATCGGGTGTCCTTCCATGTCATGAGTTGCTGCAGGCTTGCCGAACGCATGCCGTTGTCAGTGGGGGTGGTCGTGCCGGTGTGATAGGCGATGTAGCGGCCCATCCAGATCATCAGGTGCTGGTCGTCGCCCTGATCGAAAAACATCAGGTCGCCGGGGCGTGCCTGGGACACGTCGCGGCTGACCAGATGGCTGTTGAACTGAATCAGTTTGATCGCGTTGACGTACGGCCCGACCTTGCCGCCGCCCTGCTGCCATTGCTGGGCGAGCTTGCGCTGCTCATCGCTGAGCGTCAGCTCCGGCGGCAGGTAGCGATTGGACAGGCCATTGCTGCGCAGCCACTTGTCGTCGTGGACTTTCAGCGCTTCGTTGGCGGCGAAACGCACAAGGCCTGCGCAGTCCTGCTGATACCAGCGCGGGCTCGGGCCCTGGCTCAGTTGTTCCTGAGCGATGCGCACAAACCAGGCGCGGAACACCTGGGACTGCGCCGGATCGAGTGCCGGTGCTTCGACGGCGCGGGCGCCCGCGCTGAGCAGTAGCGCGAGCAGGCCGAGGCTGCGGATCAGTGTCGTCACAGCGCTTTCCACTCCAGCGGCAGCCATTGCCAGTGGCCGTCAGGCTCGCTGCCTTCCGGCAGGGTCAGGGCGTATTTGCCGTAGCCGCCGAGGGTGCGCAGTTTAGGGATCAGGTAGGTTTGCGCGGCGTTGTAGAACACCGGCTCCATGTCCTGCGGCAGGCTGTCGAGGGTTTCCTGCTGCATCAGTTGCGCCATCGAATCCGGACCGAAGTAGATCGGCATCAGCACATCTTTCGGCAGCACGTCGGCCATCGGCGGGAAGCGCTTGTCGAGAGTACCGAGAGCCTTGTCCACCAGTTTGTCGTCGAGGGAAAACAGCAGCGTCGAACCGTGACGGGCGAGGCTGACTTTCATGAACGCTTTACCGCTGATCGCATCCGGATTCTCGGCAGTCTTGGCGGCGTACGGGCCGAAACTGGAGCTGACCTGACGCTGCCAGACATGGCTCTGGCCTTCCTGTTTCTCGACCACCGGAAACGCGTGTTCGTCGACATTCGTCTCGTAGGCGCCCACCATCGAACCGAACAACGTGCCCAGGTCGCCATCGAGCTTGCCGCTTTCCTCGTCCTTCAGGCTGGCAACCAGCAACGGCGTGTACAACCGCGAATCGGCGTACCAGCACAGGCCCGCCGCGCCAGCCACGTGTTCGGTGAGTTTCTGCGCCACCGCTTCGTCGGCGCCGAGTTTCACCAGCAGCGGTTTCTGCGGTTCGGCCGCTACCGGCAAGGTCACGCAGGCACTGGCGCCCAGCGGCATGGCTTGCCACACCGGTTTGAAATCGAAGTCCGGCTGATTATCCAGTTCGTCCATGGCGAGGTAGCTGTGCCAGCCCTTGTCGTCCATGTCGAAACGCAGCCCGGCGAAGTTCGGGATGAAGCGCTGATAGCCCATCGCAAGGACGCTGGAATTGACCGACAGACGCTGTTTGATCTCCGGCGCCTTGGCCGGTAGACCGAAGGCCTCGGGGAACAGTTTGTCGCCGTTGAGCAGCGCTGCCAGCGCTTGCGGCGAGACGTGCCCGGACTCTTCCGATTCGCCACTGGCCGGGTCGTAATATTTGTTCGGGTTGGACAGCACCACCAGTTTGTCGCCGCGCGACGCGAACAGCAGCGATTTGCTGGCGTTGTAGCTGAGCTGGTACAGCGGCACTTCGTCGCTGCCGACCTTGAGGCTGCCGAAGACGCTGAGTTGCGAATCGTCCAGCGCCACTTTCGCCAGCGGTTCGAGCAGCTTCGCCAACCCGCCGCGATCCATTACCAGCAGAAAATCCTTGAGCCGGCCATCAGCGCCACGCCACAACGCCACATCGGCCGGTTGATCGAAAAGCTGTTCGATCAGGCTGTCCTGCAGCTTCAGGTCGTGTTCGTAGATGATCCGCCGCAGGCTGCCGATCAACCCCAGGCGGTCGGCGTGGGTTTCGTAATAGAAGACGAAATCCTCGGTGAGCGTGGCCTTGAGGAACGGCACCGTCAGCAGGTCCTTGGGCAACTGGCTCAAGGAGCGGGTTTCCAGCAGCGCATCCGGACGACTCAGGCCGAGTTTGTCACTGGCCAGTGCCGCCGCCGGCACCTTGGGCTTGTGCAGGAGCCAGCCAAGACCACCGGCCACCCCGGCAACCAGGACCAGGCCGATCAGCAGCGCCGGCCAGCGCCGGGAGGTTTGGCCGGCAGGTGTCGGGACGGCCGGAGAAGCAGCGTTATCACTCATGTTCACAAAACCCGAAGTTCATCCGTGGTGCGGGATGCTTAATAGTTGAAAGTCTTGACCAGCAGCAGATCACCGATCGCCCGCAGGGGCACGATGAATGTTTCGCGTTTTTCGTC
The DNA here is from genome assembly GCF_058787295.1 of Pseudomonas sp. FW305-3-2-15-E-TSA4. NCBI lineage: Bacteria > Pseudomonadati > Pseudomonadota > Gammaproteobacteria > Pseudomonadales > Pseudomonadaceae > Pseudomonas > Pseudomonas sp. FW305-3-2-15-E-TSA4. The sequence goes on from NZ_JBYSZP010000011.1 coordinate 176,341, forward strand.
GACCGTATTTTCGTTGAGCACCAGCGTGATTTGCGAGGTGATGACCTCGTTCTGATTGCTGGCCTCCTCGAAGTTATAGCCGCCGTCGCCGAAGTTGCCCCAATAGTTGACGTAAACCAGATAGGTGCCATGCAGCGGCGCGGTCATGGTGAACATTTCCGGGCCGGGGCCATCGACACCATCCGGGTCCAGACCGCCGCCGTTGGTCAACGCCGTGTGGGCGAAAAACGCATGCTGGCCGTCGGGCGTAATGATGTGCAGGTCGAGTTCGGCCTTGGGATCGTCCCAACCCAGCACCACACGGATTTTCGCCGGCGTGCGCAGGTTGTTCGCTTCGTAGAACTGCACACGCTTGAGCGACTGCCCCTCGGCGCTGCGCACTTCGACACTGTTGGAGCCGGCGCCGAACGCATACGGCCGGGCGAACCGCCCGTCATCGTCGGTATACAGATTCAATGGATTGCCGTTGACCGCCAGCGTGTGCGGCCCGCGCTGATTGCCGATGGCCTTGAGCTGGCCCTGAATCATCGTGCGATTGCGCTGAATGCCGCGATCGATCGGCGGCGTGGGATAGGCGACTTGCGGGTTTTCACTGCGGTCGAGCAGACCGTTGTAACGCCAGCCACCGGATGGCTCAGACAGCTCGGCAGTCGGCGCCGCCCACAGCGCAGGCGCCCAGGCCAAACCGATCAGCAGCCAAAGAAATGAACGCATGTAATGCCTCCTGCCATGCCTGAACGAAACCTTGCACCCGATCCTCGGTACTTCACAGCGGTGGAAACTGCGTTTCGTCTGAAAGACCCCGTGACTATGGGGTCGTAGAAGGCGCGAAGATTAGCGATTCGGCAGTTTTTTAACAATCGGATACATCTTGAAATGCGGTAGGAATCACGCCCTCGGGTGGACGATGAGCCGAATAGGCGTCATATTCGGCTCACGAAATGAGCCGAATAGCGTTTCTATTCGGCTCACGCACTCAGGAATGGCATTCATGGCAACTCACTGGATCTGGCAGCAGCCCGACTGGCCCGACTTCAACTGGCAGGCAGAGCGTCTCACTGCGCTGTTGCGCGAATGCGTTCAGGCGCAGGGACAATTGATGGGCATGGCGGGATCAGTGGGCAATTCATTGAGCGCTCAGACTGAACTGGACGCGTTGCTGCAAAACATCGTGACCTCCTCGGCCATCGAGGGGGAACAATTGAATGTTGAATCCGTGCGTTCTTCACTGGCACGACGCCTGGGGCTGGAATCGCCTGATGGCGACAACGTCAGCAAGCGCAGCGAAGGGCTCGCGCAACTGATGCTCGATGCCACTCAACGCTTTGCCGAACCGCTGACACTGCAACGATTGCTGGAATGGCATTCATGGCTGTTTCCAGAACAGGAGAGTGGTTTCCTTTCGCGTGCAATCAATGTCGGCGCATTACGCGGCGATGAGCCGATGCAGGTGGTTTCAGGGCGAATCGACCGTCCGACCGTGCACTTCGAGGCGCCACCGCGACAAGGCCTTGAGCGGCAACTCGACAGTTTTCTCAAGTGGTTCGACGCCAGTCGGCAACAGGCAGGCCTCGATCCATTCTTGCGAGCTGGCATCGCACATTTCTGGTTCGTCACCTTGCATCCGTTCGACGACGGCAATGGACGCCTGACTCGCACCCTTACCGATCTGGCACTGGCTCAGAGCGAAGCGCAGGCGATTCGTTTTTATGCGATGTCCGCCAGCATCCTCGATGATCGTGCGGGCTATTACCGGATTCTCGAATCCAGTCAGAAAGCCACGCTGGACATTACCGACTGGCTCACATGGTTCCTGCAAACCTTACTGCGCAGTCTGCAACAGGCCATTGCGCGGATTGAAAGTGTGTTGGGAAAATCACGCTTCTGGCAGGCGCACCGCGAATCCGGGCTGTCGGCGGAGCAGATCAAAGTGCTCAATCGTTTGCTCGACGGTGGTGAGCGTGGTTTCGAGCACGGTATCAGTGCAGCGCAATACCAGAGTGTGGCCAAGGTTTCCAAAGCCACGGCCACCCGACATCTGGCGGAACTGCTGGAAAAAGGCTGCCTGCAACGTCTTCCGGGCGGGGGGCGGAGCACTCGGTATCAGATTCAATATCCGGGTGACTCGACCGACTGACACCCTTGTCCGTCGGCCCACTCATTTGCCCATAAACCCCCTATCTGCTAGTGTCGCGCCGGTTTAACGTCAACCGGAAATCGCCGCCATGGCCCGCAAAAAAGCTGCACTGGATTTCGAACAGTCCCTCGCCGACCTGCAAACACTGGTCGAGCGTCTGGAGAACGGTGAATTGTCGCTGGAAGACTCGCTGACCGCTTTCGAGCAGGGCATCGGTCTGACCCGTGACTGCCAGGCAGCGCTGGCCCAGGCCGAGCAGAAGGTGCAAGTGCTGCTGGAGCGCGATGGCGAACTCGCCGAGGAACCCTTCGACGCGGAACAGCCAGAATGATTGCCGCGTATTCGGCGACCAGCCAGGCGCGGGTCAATGCGGCACTGGAAATCCTCTTCAAGGCTCCGCTGCCGGAACTGTCGCGCCTGTATGAGGCGATGCACTACAGCGTGATGATCGGCGGCAAACGCGTACGTCCGCTACTCGCCTACGCTGCGTGCGAAGCGCTGGGCGGCAAGGCTGAACAAGCCAACGGCGCGGCCTGCGCAGTTGAGCTGATCCACGCTTATTCGCTGGTGCACGACGATTTGCCGGCGATGGATGACGACGATCTGCGTCGCGGCCAGCCCACCACCCACAAGAAATTCGACGAAGCCTGCGCGATTCTCGCCGGTGACGGCTTGCAGAGCCTGGCCTTCAGCGCCCTGCTCGACCCGCGTCTGAGCAACCTCGACGCTGACATCCGTCTGCAACAGGTCACGGCGCTGGCGCACGCGGCCGGCCCGGCAGGCATGGTCGGCGGTCAGGCCATCGACCTCGGCTCGGTCGGCCTGAAGCTGGATCAGCAAGCGCTGGAGCAAATGCACCGGCACAAGACCGGCGCGTTGATCGAAGTCAGCGTCAAGCTCGGCGCCCTGGCCAGCGGCCGCGCCGAGCAGGATGAACTCAAGGCCCTGCAGACTTATGCACAGGCTATTGGTCTGGCCTTCCAGGTGCAGGACGACATTCTCGACGTCGAAAGCGATACCGAAACCCTCGGTAAACGCCAGGGCGCCGACATCGCTCGCGACAAACCGACCTACCCGGCCCTGCTGGGACTGGACGCGGCCAAGGTCTACGCTCTGGAACTGCGCGATCAGGCCCTGCACGCGCTGCGACCGTTTGACGCGGCAGCCGAGCCTTTGCGCGACCTGGCCCGGTATATCGTCGAGCGGCGCAACTGAACGCCAATCTGCCAAAAAAGACCAACGCGTGGGCAGGGGGCGATGCATCAGGTAAACTGCCGCATCTTTTATACCTATAACGATTCGCCTGATGCCCACGACGTTTCATGAGATTCCCCGCAAGCGCCCGACCACGCCCCTGCTCGACCGCGCGAACACGCCGGACGGCCTGCGCCGGTTAGGCGAAGCCGAGCTGGAAACCCTGGCCGATGAGTTGCGCCTGGAATTGCTCTACACGGTCGGCCAGACCGGTGGGCATTTCGGTGCCGGCCTGGGCGTCATCGAGCTGACCATCGCGTTGCATTACGTCTTCGACACCCCGGATGACCGGCTGGTGTGGGACGTCGGTCATCAGGCGTATCCGCACAAGATCCTCACCGGTCGTCGCCAGCGCATGGAAACCCTGCGCCAGAAGGACGGCATCGCCGCCTTCCCGCGTCGCGCCGAGAGCGAGTACGACACCTTTGGCGTCGGCCACTCCAGCACCTCGATCAGCGCAGCGCTGGGTATGGCGATTGCCGCCCGCCTGCAGAACAGCGATCGCAAGGCGATTGCGGTGATCGGCGACGGCGCGCTGACCGCCGGCATGGCCTTCGAGGCGCTGAATCACGCGCCGGAAGTCAACGCCAACATGCTGGTGATCCTCAACGACAACGACATGTCGATCTCGCGCAACGTCGGTGGCCTGTCCAATTATCTGGCGAAGATTCTTTCCAGCCGCACCTACGCGAGCATGCGCGAGGGCAGCAAGAAAGTCCTGTCGCGCCTGCCCGGCGCCTGGGAAATCGCCCGGCGCACCGAAGAATACGCCAAAGGCATGCTGGTCCCCGGCACCCTGTTCGAAGAGCTGGGCTGGAACTACATCGGCCCGATCGATGGCCACGACCTGCCGACCCTGATCGCCACCCTGCGCAACATGCGCGATCTGAAAGGCCCGCAGTTCCTGCACATCGTCACCAAGAAAGGCAAAGGCTTCGCCCCGGCGGAAGTCGACCCGATCGGTTACCACGCGATCACCAAGCTCGAACCGGTCGACGCCCCGGCTGCTGCGCCGAAAAAGGCTGGCGGGCCGAAGTATTCGGCGGTGTTCGGCGAATGGCTGTGCGACATGGCCGCGGCTGATCCGCGCCTGGTCGGGATTACCCCGGCGATGAAGGAAGGCTCGGACCTGGTGGCGTTCAGCGAACGTTTCCCGCTGCGCTACTTCGACGTGGCGATTGCCGAGCAACACGCCGTGACCCTCGCCGCCGGCATGGCCTGCGAAGGCGCAAAACCGGTGGTGGCGATCTACTCGACGTTCCTGCAACGCGGTTACGACCAGCTGGTGCATGACGTCGCGGTGCAGAACCTCGACGTGCTGTTCGCCATCGACCGCGCCGGTCTGGTGGGCGAAGACGGCCCGACCCACGCCGGCAGCTTCGATCTGTCGTTCCTGCGCTGCATTCCGGGCATGGTCATCATGACCCCGAGCGATGAAAACGAACTGCGCAAGATGCTCACCACCGGCCACCTGTACAACGGCCCGGCGGCGGTGCGTTACCCGCGCGGCACCGGCCCGAACGCGACCATCGACAAGGATCTCGAGCCGATCGAAATCGGCAAGGGCATCGTCCGCCGCCAGGGCAGCAAAGTCGCCCTGCTGGTGTTCGGCGTGCAACTGACCGAAGCGCTGAAAGTCGCCGAGAAGCTGGATGCGACCGTGGTCGACATGCGCTTCGTCAAGCCGCTGGATGAAGCGTTGGTACGCGAGATTGCCGGCAGCCACGAGTTGCTGGTGACCATCGAGGAGAACGCGATCATGGGCGGCGCCGGTGGCGCGGTCAGCGAATTCCTGGCGCGCGAGAACATTCTCAAGTCGATGCTGCATCTGGGCTTGCCGGACATCTACGTCGAGCACGCCAAACCCGCGCAGATGCTGGCCGAGTGCGGGCTGGACGAAGCGGGAATCGAAGCTTCGATTCGTGAGCGCCTGGCTTTACTCGACAAATAAACGCAATACCCTTGTGGGAGCGAGCCTGCTCGCGAATGCGGATTGTCAGTCAAAGTAATGCTGACTGATACACCGCATTCGCGAGCAGGCTCGCTCCCACATTTGATTTGTGTACACCTGAAACACCAGTGGAACGTCCATGAACCTCTCGCGCCTCGCCCTGCCCCTCCTCCTGCTGCCAGCCGCCAGCGCCCTCGCCGACACCTTCGAACGCGACGAAGCGCTGAAGCTGCCCGACACGCTGATCAGCGCCAACCGCCAGGTCGAAGCGCGCAACGACAGCAGCGCCGCTAACACCGTGTTCACCCGCGAAGACATCGACCGCCTGCAACCGGGCAGCGTCACCGATCTGCTGCAGCGGGTGCCGGGTGTGCAAGTGGCGCAGGCCGGTGGGCGCGGTAGCCTGCCGGGGATCTACATTCGCGGCACGCAATCGGCGCAGAGTCTGGTGCTGGTCGATGGCCAGCGCATTGGCAGTTCGACCTCCGGCGACAGCAATCTGCAGCACCTGAACATCGACCAGATCGAACGCGTGGAAGTGTTGCGCGGTTCGCGCTCGGTGATTTACGGCAGCGATGCGATTGGCGGGGTGATCCAGATCTTCACCCGCCGCGGCACCGAGCAAGGCCTGCAGCCGCGCTTGCACGTCGGCTTCGGCAGCAACCAGACCTGGGAACGCAGCCTCGGCCTGTCCGGTGGCGACGAGAAGACCCGCTTCAACCTGGGCGCCAGCCTCGATGACACCGCCGGTCTCGACCGCACTCACGAGTCCTACCCCAGCGACAGCGATCACGATGCCTACCGCAATCAATCCGTCAGCCTGAGTCTCAGCCATGCACTGACCGATGACATCGAAGTCGGCGCCAACCTGCTGGATAACCGTGGCAAAAGCGAGTTCGACAACCCGTTCGGCCGCTTCGATACGACTACTTTCGAGTCGGTGCAACAGCAGCCTTTCAGCGACTTCAACGTCAGCAGTGTCAGCAGCTACGTCGATGCCCGGGTCAACGAGATCTGGAAAACCCGCGTCGAATTCGGACACAGCGAGAACCGCGAGAAGACCCTCGACAAGCTCAGCGACGAGCGCACAGTGTTCAACACCTATCGCGACTCGGTGACCTGGCAGAACGACCTGACTCTGGATGCGCGCAACAGCCTGATTCTCGGCGGCGACTGGTACGAAGATCGGGTCAACAGCAGCACCGCGTTCAACGAAGACAGTCGCTGGAACCGCGCCGCGTTCATCCAGCATCGCTATCAGGCCGACAGCTTCTCCACCGAACTGGGTCTGCGCCACGACGACAACCAGCAGTTCGGCAGCCAGAACACCTGGAGCGGCACCTTCACCCTGCCGCTGAACCCGGACAACGACCTGTTGTTGAGCTACAGCGAAGGCTTTCGCGCGCCGACCTTCAACGACCTGTACTACCCGGACTTCAGCAACCCGGATCTGAAACCGGAAACCTCGAAAAGCTACGAGCTGCAATGGCGCAGTCAGTTGAGCGATAGCAGCCGACTGGAGACGTCGATTTACCGCACGGACCTGCAAGACGCGATCATCTTCGGCAGCAACTCACGCCCGGAGAACGTGGCCTCGGCGCGGATCAATGGCTTTGAAGCGGCGTTGAAGCAGGAACTGTTCGGCTGGCAAAGCAATCTCGGTGTGGCGATTATCGACCCGCGTGATCGTGATAGCGGGCACACGTTGGCGCGTCGTGCGCGGCGCACGATGAGTTGGGATCTGGATCGACAGTTGACCGGTTGGGCGTCGGCGCGAGCTGGCAATTGGTCAGCAGCAGTTACGACGATCTGAACAACACCCAGCCGTTGGGTGGCTACGGCACGCTTGGACTGCGCAGCAACTGGGCGCTGAATCGCGAGATCAAACTGGATCTGAAGGTCGAGAATCTGCTGGACAAGGATTACAGCCGTGCGCTGTACAGCTATGACGGCAGCCAGTATGGCTATCGCGAGGAAGGTCGGGCGTGGGTAGTTGGCGTCACCTGGACTCCCCAGCTTTGATTTGAATCTTCGCTGATTTGACTGGCTCCTTCGCGAGCAGGCTCGCTCCCACAATTTGGAATGCAATTCCCTGTGGGAGCGAGCCTGCTCGCGAAGAAGCCACCCCGGCTTCACCGGTCAGGCGCGATCAATTGGCAGAGTTTGGCGGTGGCATCGATCATTTGGCCGCTTGGGCGCTCAAGGCCTTTATCGGTAACCAACAGCAGTTTCCCCTGCTTCACTGCTGCCACCTGCGGCCAGTCTTTCCATGCATCGAGCTGGGCCTGCTCACCGGCCAGTATCACCTGCGGATCGCGCTGCAGCACTGCTTCGATACTCACCTGCGGCGCCGGCAAACTCAGGTCGGCAAACACATTGTGTGCGCCGCAGACTTCGAGCGCATCACTGATGATCTGCCCGCCACCGACGGTGTACAGCGGCTTGTCCCAGACTTGATAGAACACGGTCAGCGGCGTGTCCCGGCGATAGCGCTGACGCAGGTCATCGAGCTTCTGGCGCAGGTCCGCCGCCAGTTTCGTCCCACGCTCAGGTCGCCCCAGTTGCGCGGCAATCGTCTCGATCTGCGCAGACAGCTGTTCGAGATTGTGCGGCTCGGCGACGTAGGTCGGAATGTTCAGGCGTTTGAGCTGATCGCGTTGTGCCGGGCCGACACTGCCGGGCCACAGCAGCAGCAAATCCGGCTTGAGACTGAGCAGGCGCTCCATGTCGAGTTGGCCATAACGCCCCACCGAGGGAACATCGGCAATGGCAGCCGGACGCTCGCCGGCATCGAGCACGCCAACCAGCAGATCTGCCGAGCCCAGCTCAACAACGATTTCAGACAGAGAAGGCGCGAGACTGACCACTCGCAGACTCGCCAGCACCGGGCCGGCGCAGGCCAGCAGCAGAACCGCCAGCCACAGACGACGCATCAGCCGAGTTGACGCGGGATGCGATAGAGGTAGAACAGCACCGCCGTGGACAGCGCCAGCAGCATCAGCGGTACGGCTTCGAGGCCGACGAACACCGCCAGCGCACCGATCCATGCCGGCAGTGCGGCCGCGAGGAATGCACTGCGACGCTGGGCCGCCAAGGCAATCCAGGCCGCCGGTTCGTCGGGGGTATCAAGGGCTTTTTGCGTGGTGATCAGCGCGTGCTTGTAGCGGCCGAAAAACTTCAGACTGACAAACATCGAGGCCACGCCGGCAATGAACAACGGCATGGCCAGCACCGGCAGAATGCCTTCGCCCTGGCCGAACAGGCCATTGAGGACAAACAGCGGCAGCAGCGCCAGCGCCAGGTATTTCCACCAGTCGACCGCCAGGCGGCGTCGCACCTGACCGCGGGTCACGCGCGGTCGACCTCGCCCTGATGCTCGTTGCCCATCATGTGGTCGAGCTTGCTGGCCTTGGTCGCCAGGTACAGCTTGTTGTGCGGGTTGTGGCCGGTGTGCAGCGGCACGCGCTCGGCGACGACGATGCCCATGTCGGTCAGGGCTTTGACCTTGCGCGGGTTGTTGGTCATCAGACGCAGCGACTTCACGCCCAGATGCTCGAGCATCGGCAGGCACATGGCGTAGTCACGCTGATCGGCGGCAAAGCCCAGCCGCTCGTTGGCTTCAACAGTGTCAGCGCCGCCGTCCTGCAACTCGTAGGCGCGGATCTTGTTCAGCAGACCGATGCCACGACCTTCCTGACGCAGGTACAGCAGCACGCCACGGCCTTCACGGGCGATGGCCTTGAGCGCCGCTTCGAGTTGCGAGCCACAGTCGCAGCGCTGGCTGAACAGCGCATCACCGGTCAGGCACTCGGAGTGCAACCGGCCGAGAACCGGGGCACCGTCGGCGAAATCACCCAGGCTCAGCACAACGTGCTCGCGGCCGGTAGCCTCATCGAGAAAACCGTGCATGGTGAATTGCGCAAAAGGCGTTGGCAGCTTGGAAGCGGCGACAAAAACGACAGGCACCGGTGTGCTCCTGATCTAAAAATTCTGAAAATTCGCAGGCCGGCATTGTAACAGCAGGTTCCTGCAGACGCTTAGGCTGAATTATCGGGCATAACGATCAAAAAGTTTGATAACACCCGGCCATTGCAGATCCCTGTGGGAGCGGCCCTGTCAGTTCGGCTCGAACGGATACGGCTGCCTCCACTGTTCGAAAATTGGCTTCAGCTCGCCGCTCTTGATCAACTGCTCCATGCGCCGGTCGAACACTGTCATCAACATGCGCGCTTGCGGTGTGTTGGCGAAGCACAGGTACAGCGGCAGTTCGGCGATATGCGTCTTGCGAAACTGCGTCGGTTCCCTGGCCCGGCCAAGCACGTAATCGATTTCGGTCAAAGCATCGATGTAATAGTCGGCGCGGTTGTGGGTGAGCATCGAGAGGATCCCGGTACGTCGCACGACCTCGTTGAAGTTGCGCACGCCGGGCAAATAATTCTGATAGTCGTAACCACGAACCCAGGCCAGCCGATATTGACCGAGGGTTTCCGGGGTCGGTGCTGGATTACTCGCCAGGCCCAGGGCGTAGATGTGGTCGGTGTCGAAATTCCAGCGCGGATAGAGCAGGTCGCTGAATTCTTCATGATAAGAACCGACACAAGCATCGACCTCGCCACGCTGGGCCAGCCCAACTGAACGAGTGTACGGTTCGCTGCGAATATCGAGTTTCACTCCCGCCGGTTCGAACACCTTGCGCAGCACGTCCCAGCCCAGGCCATGACCGTCGGCGGCGGTGTAGTCTTCCCAGTCTTCGCTGGCCAGATGGATGACCGCGGGCGTCGGCGCAGCTTCCTGCGCACTGGCGACAGTGCCCAGCAAGGTAAACATCACAAGCGCCAACCAGCGTCGAGCCATCCCTAGTTTCCTCACTTAACCCTGACGATCCGGATCAGGCGAAAATCCACACCAGTCCCTGCATTGCCAGCCAGGCGAATACGCCAGCCAGCACGTCGTCGAGCATGATGCCGACGCCGCCGTGGACATGCCGGTCGATCCAGCGAATCGGCCACGGCTTGAGAATGTCGAAGAAACGGAACACCAGAAAACCCGCGAGCAACCAGTACCAGCCCTCCGGCACCAGCCACAGGGTGATCCACATCCCGACCATTTCGTCCCAGACGATGCCTTCATGGTCGTGGACCCGCAGATCGTCGGCGACCTTGCCGCACAGCCAGAAGCCGAACAGCATGGTGATTCCGAGCATCAGCCAGTAACCCCAGTCGGGCAACATCTGCCACAACGGGATAAAGGGTAGCGCAACTAACGAACCCCACGTGCCCGGCGCTTTTGGCAAGGTGCCGGAGCCAAAGCCGAACGCGAGGAAATGCCAGGGATTGCGCCAGACCGACGGCGGAACGAATTCGGCCGGAACCTGTTTCGGGTGATCTGTCACGGTGTCTCCTGAAAATGTTGATAACCCCGGATTTGCGGGGTGATGTCGTGTCCTTCGCGATCCAGCAGGACCACACCCTGGCCCTGCGCCACACGCCCGATCACATGGATCGGCCAGCCATCGGCCAGCAGTGCCGGCAACTCGACGGACGGTAGCGTGAAGGCCAGCACATAGTCATCGCCGCCGCTCAACGCCGCCCGTTCGGCACCGCGCTGACCGAGAAAAGCCACTAAAGCATCGGACAACGGTACGCGTTCACGTTCAACTTCGAGGCGAACCTGCGAGGCCAGGGCGATATGCCCACAGTCGGCGAGCAGGCCGTCGGAGATGTCGAGAGCCGCAGTGGCCTTGCCACGCAGCGCCTGACCAAGAGCCAGTTGCGGCTGGGGCGACCAGTAATGATCGAGCAACGGCTGGGCGATATCCGTTGCGGCTTCACGCTGGCCAAGCACCAGCGGCAAGGCACCGGCGGCATTGCCCAGCTCGCCGCCGACGCAGAGCAGATCGCCCGGTTGTGCGCCGCTGCGGGTCAAGGCCTGCCCGGCCGGCACCCGACCGAACACCGTGACCGTCAGGCTCAACGGCCCGCGCGTGGTGTCGCCGCCGACCAGCGCGATGCTGCAGCTCTGCGCCATGCGATTCAAACCGCGGGCATAGGCTTGCAGCCAATCGGCAGTCACCATCGGCACAGTCAGGGCAAGGGTAAAGGCAACGGGCGTGGCGCCCATGGCGGCCAGGTCGCTGACCGCAACGGCCAGCGAGCGCTGACCGAGCAGAAACGGATCGCAGGGATCGGCGAAGTGCACGCCGGCCACCAGCGTATCGGTGGAAATCGCCAGCTGTTCCCCGGGGGGAACCGCCAGCAAGGCGCAGTCGTCGCCGATCCCCAGAGCAACGCCCTCGCCGCCCTGCGCACAAGGCGCGGCGGCGAAGAAATTGCGGATCAGCTCAAACTCGCCCATGAGGTCTCAAGCGCGTATCAGCGCTTGAACGCCTTCACTTCAGCTTCACGCAGGCGCGGAGCCAGCTTGTCGAGTACGCCGTTGACGAACTTGTGGCCGTCGGTCGAACCGAAGACTTTCGCCAGCTCGATACCTTCGTTGATCACCACGCGGTACGGCACATCGACGCGCTTGAGCAGTTCCCAAGTGGACAGGCGCAGAACCGCCAGTTCAACCGGGTCCAGCTCTTCGATTTCGATGTCCAGGCACGGCTTGAGCGCGGTGTCGATTTCGGTGCGGCTCGCCGGAACCCCGTGGAGGATTTCGCGGAAATACGCGCCATCGACATCGGTGAAATCGTTATCAACGCGGAACTGCGCTTCGATCTCGTTCAGCGAAGCCTTGGCCATGTGCCACTGATACAGGGCCTGAGTCGCGAGCTGACGGGCTTCGCGACGCTTGACGCTTTTCGATGGCTTGCCGGCATCCGCAGGTTTCGGATCGCGCGGGTTGAAACGATCGCTATCGTCGCTAATCACTTGGCCTCCAACTGCGCCAGCAGGCTGACCATTTCCAGAGCGGACAGGGCAGCTTCAGCACCTTTGTTGCCGGCCTTGGTGCCGGAACGTTCGATGGCTTGCTCGATGGAATCAACGGTCAGGACGCCGAACGCGACCGGTACGCCGAACTCCATGGACACCTGGGCCAGACCCTTGGTGCACTCGCCTGCCACGTATTCGAAGTGTGGAGTGCCGCCACGAATGACCGCGCCGAGGGCGATGATGGCTGCGAACTCGCCTTTCTGGGCGACTTTCTGCGCAACCAGCGGGATTTCGAAGGCGCCAGGCGCGCGGATGATGGTGATGTCGCTTTCGCTCACGCCGTGGCGAACCAGGGCATCAACTGCACCGCTGACCAGGCTTTCAACCACGAAGCTGTTGAAACGGCCCACTACCAGAGCGTAGCGGCCTTTAGGGGCGATGAAGGTACCTTCGATGGTCTTCAGGGTCATTCGTCAGATCTCTTAAAGAGCCGGGACACGTTTCGTACGCATCCCTCAGTGATATTAGCCACAAATTCATGACCGGAAACACCGCATTGCTGTTCGACTACACCCCTGTGGCGAGGGGATTCATCCCCGATGGACTGCGCAGCAGTCCCAACCAAATAGGGCCGCTACGCAGCCCGTCGGGGATGAATCCCCTCACCACAAGGATCTACATCAACAATGCCGAATTCACCGGGTCATTATTCGGAGGGCACGTATTCTACAACTTCCAGATCGAAACCGGATATCGCATTAAATTTCATTGGCGCAGACATCAGGCGCATTTTGCGTACGCCGAGGTCACGCAGGATCTGCGAACCGGCGCCGACAATGCTGTAGGTGGTCGTTTTTTTCACCGCTGCCTGCTCACCGGTTTCGCGGATATGCGCCAGCAGCACGTCGCCGTCCAGCGGGTGGCCGAGCAACAGCACCACACCGCTGCCGGCCTCGGCCACCGCAGCCATCGCGGCGCGCAGGCTCCAGCGGCCCGGTTGCTTGACCATCAGCAGGTCGCGCAGCGGGTCCATGTTGTGCACGCGAACCAGGGTCGGCTCTTCGGCGCAAACGGTGCCCAGCGTCAGGGCCATGTGCACATCGCCTTCCACCGAATCACGATAGGTCACCAGGTTGAATTGGCCCAGTTCGCTGTCCAGCGGCTGCTCGGCAATCCGCTGAACGGTACGTTCGTGGATCATCCGGTAGTGAATCAGGTCGGCGATGGTGCCGATCTTGATGTTGTGTTCGGCGGCAAACGCTTCCAGCTCGGCGCGACGGGACATGGTGCCGTCGTCGTTCATCACTTCGCAGATCACGCCGCTTGGTTCGAAACCGGCCATACGCGCCAGGTCGCAGGCCGCTTCAGTATGACCAGCGCGCGCCAGGGTGCCGCCGGCCTGGGCCATCAGCGGGAAGATGTGGCCCGGGCTGACAATGTCTTCAGCCTTGGCGTCTTTTGCCGCAGCCGCTTGCACGGTGCGCGCACGGTCGGCGGCGGAGATACCGGTGGTGACGCCTTCGGCGGCTTCGATCGATACGGTGAACTTGGTGCCGAAACCGGAACCGTTGCGTGGCGCCATCAGTGGCAGCTTCAACAGCTCGCAACGCTCGCGGCTCATCGGCATGCAGATCAGGCCACGGGCGTGCTTGGCCATGAAGTTGATGTGCTCGGCCTTGCAGCATTCGGCGGCCATGATCAGGTCGCCTTCGTTCTCGCGGTCTTCGTCATCCATGAGGATGACCATCTTGCCTTGGCGGATGTCTTCAACCAGTTCTTCGATGCTATTGAGCGCCACAAGGCACCCCCTTCAGTCAGGATTTGAGATAGCCGTTGGCGGCCAGAAAGCTTTCAGTAATACCGCCAGCGCTTGGCTCAGCAGCCTTGTCGCCGAGGAGCAAACGCTCCAGATAACGCGCCAGCAAATCGACTTCCAGGTTCACCCGGCGGCCCGGCTTGTAGGAAGCCATGATGGTTTCGCTCAAGGTGTGCGGAATGATCGTCAGCATGAATTCGGCGCCATCGACCGCGTTCACGGTCAGGCTGGTGCCGTCGACGGTGATCGAGCCTTTATGGGCGATGTACTTGGCCAGTTCTTTCGGCGCGCGGATGCGAAATTCCACCGCACGAGCGTTGTCGCTGCGCGACACCACTTCGCCGACACCGTCGACGTGACCGCTGACCAGATGCCCGCCGAGACGGGTGGTCGGGGTCAGGGCTTTTTCCAGATTGACCGGGCTGCCGCTTTTCAGGTCATTCATGGCGGTGCAGTCGAGGGTTTCGCGGCTGACGTCGGCGGCAAAACCGTTGCCCGGCAGTTCAACCGCCGTCAGGCACACGCCGTTGACCGCGATGCTGTCGCCGAGTTTGACGTCGCTCAGGTCGAGCTTGCCGGTTTCGACATGCACCCGCACATCACCGCCCTTGGGGGTCAGTGCACGGATACTGCCGATGGATTCGATGATGCCGGTAAACATGGGGTTCTCCTTGAGAACGAAGCCAGCGCTAAGGCGATGGCCGGGAATTATACGCTCGCCGAAACGACTGGCGTCGCAGTGACTCGCCAGTCATCGCCAACCGCGCGGATTTCAGTGATTTTCAGCTCGGGAGCGTCCTTCATATAGGCCAGCGGCCAGTCCAGCAGCGGCCGCGCCGAGGAGCCGAGAAACTTGCCGGCGATGAAGATCACGAACTCATCGACCAGACCAAGCTGCGCGAACGCGCCGGCCAAGCGTGGGCCAGCCTCGACCAGCACTTCGTTGACGCCACGGTTGGCCAGTTCGATCAGCAGTTGATGCAGATCGACCTGACCGTCGTCACCCGGCACGATCAGGCATTCCGGGCCATTGGCGTATTGTTCTTCGACCGCCATGCAGGTGGCGACCAGCACCGGGCCGGCCTTGAAGAACGGCGCATCCAACGGCACCCGCAAGCGCCCGTCGATCAGCACCCGCAGCGGCGGACGGCTCATGGCCCGTGCGGTTTGTTCAGCATCCAGACCCAGTTCGTCGGCGCGCACGGTCAGGCGCGCGCCGTCGGCCAGTACGGTGTCGGCGCCGGTCAACACCACGGCCGCCTGCGCGCGCAAACGCTGCACGGCGGAACGCGCGGCCGGGCCGGTGATCCACTGGCTCTCGCCACTTTCCATCGCCGTGCGCCCGTCGAGACTCATCGCCAACTTGACCCGGACGAACGGCAAGCCGTGTTCCATGCGTTTGAGGAAACCTTGATTGAGCTGGCGCGCCTCGGTTTCCAGCACGCCGCTTTCGGTGGCGATCCCGGCATCGCTCAGACGCTGCAAGCCACGCCCGGCGACCTGTGGGTTCGGATCGCGCATCGCGGCGACCACCCGAGCAACCCCGGCAGTCACCAACGCATCGGCGCACGGCGGTGTGCGGCCATGGTGGCTGCACGGCTCAAGGGTCACGTAAGCCGTGGCGCCCCGGGCCAGTTCACCGGCAGCGCGCAGGGCGTGGACCTCGGCGTGGGGTTCGCCGGCGCGCTCGTGAAAGCCTTCGCCGACAATCTGCCCGTCACGCACGATCACGCAGCCAACCCGTGGATTGGGATGGGTGGTGTAGTGGCCCTCGCGCGCCAGTTCCAGCGCGCGCGCCATGAAGTGGGCGTCGAGGATCGCCTGCTCGGCGGCGCGGGTCATTCTTTCACCGGTTCGCGGGCGAGGCGGTCGATCTCTTCGCGGAACTCGTTGAGGTCCTGGAAGCGCCGGTATACCGAAGCGAAACGGATGTAGGCCACTTCATCGAGCTTTTGCAGCTCGGCCATCACCAGTTCGCCGACCACGAGGGATTTGACCTCGCGCTCGCCGGTGGCGCGCAGCTTGTGTTTGATGTGGACCAGAGAGGATTCAAGGCGCTCGACGCTCACCGGACGTTTCTCCAGCGCGCGTTGCATGCCGGCGCGGAGTTTTTCTTCGTCGAACGGTTGGCGGCTGCCGTCGGTTTTGATCAGGCGCGGCAACACCAGTTCGGCCGTCTCGAATGTCGTGAAACGTTCGCCGCAGGCCAGGCATTCACGCCGGCGGCGCACCTGTTCGCCCTCGGCGACCAGACGCGAGTCGATGACCTTGGTGTCGTTGGCACCGCAGAAGGGACAGTGCATGGTGGCTGGCAACAAAAAAAGGGAGGGCCATGGTAGCGCATCCCGGTGGCAAGACAAGCCATAGGGTTTGCGGTATACAGACTGCCATGATCGTTTGATCCACGGATTTCATTTTCTGGAGCTGCCAATGTCGCTACGACCGCTCGTTTTGCTCAGTCTTTTCGCCCTGCTGGTGGCCTGCGGCAGCGACAAGCCCAAGCCGCAACCGCCAACACCGGGGCCTGCACCACAACAGGCGCAGAAAAAAGCCCGCGAGGCCGCTGACCTCGGCCCGCTGCCGGCCTATCAACGGGAACTGAGTGGCACCCTGCAAGGCGTGCCGGCCGGGGCCGAAGTCGAACTGGCGCTGCTGGTGATCGATGAAAAGTCGCGCCCGCAACAACTGCTCGCCAGTTCCAGCCTGATCGGCAACAACCAGATCCTGCCGTTTCGCCTGCGCTTCAATCCGGAAGCCTTCCCGGCCGGCGCACGGGTTGAGCTGCGCGGGCGAGCCACGCAGTCGGGTCAGTTGATCCTGCACCTGCCGTCGCAAACCATCACCCAGCCGACCACTCAGGCGCTTGGCCAGCTGCAATTTGTCAAAGCACCATGACCGTACCGCTCGACCTGCAACAGGCGCTGGGTGAATTGCTCGGTGATGCGCGGCTCAAGGCCTGCGCATTGCCCGGCACCGATTTGCAGTTGTGGCTGATCGACGGCGAGAACATGGATCGTGAATTCAGCCCGGACGAAACCCGGCGCATCCTTCACGAGCCGCCCTATTGGAGTTTCTGCTGGGCCAGCGGCCTGGCGGTGGCGCGCTATCTGGCGGAGTTCCCCGAGTGGGTGCGCGGCAAGCGGGTGCTGGATTTCGGCGCCGGTTCCGGGATCGCCGCGATTGCTGCGGTGAAGGCCGGGGCGTTGGAGGTGGTTGCCTGTGATCTTGATCCGCTGGCAATTGCCGCGTGCCGGGCCAACGCTGAACTCAATGATGTGCAGATGAGTTATTCGACGGACTTCTTTGCCGAGGCCGATCGCTTCGATCTGATTCTGGTGGCGGACGTGCTCTACGACCGCGAGAACCTGCCGCTGCTCGATGCGTTTCTCAGCCGTGGCCGCGAGGCGCTGGTGGCGGATTCACGGGTCCGGGATTTTCGCCATCCGTTGTATGAGCGAATCGAAATGCTTGAGGCGATGACCTTGCCGGATCTGGCGGAGCCGGAAGAGTTCAGACATGTGAGTCTTTACCATGCCCGGCGTGACTAAAAGCTTCGCGAGCAGGCTCGCTCCCACAGGGGTAACGCATTCCAAATGTGGGAGCGAGCCTGCTCGCGAAAGCATTCTGGCAGGCAACACACCTCTCAAAGACTGACCGCTTCCGGCCACACCCCGCCAAGCCGTATAGTTGCCCCATCCACGCTTTTACGAGATCCCCCATGAGTCAGCAAACGCCGTACATCTTCGACGCCACGACTGCCGATTTCGACCAGTCGGTGATCGAAGCCTCCTTCAACAAACCGGTGCTGGTGGATTTCTGGGCCGAGTGGTGTGCGCCGTGCAAGGCGTTGATGCCGATGCTGCAAGGCATTGCCAAGAGCTATCAGGGCGAACTGCTGCTGGCCAAGGTCAACTGCGACATCGAACAGGACATCGTCGCCCGCTTCGGCATCCGCAGCCTGCCAACCGTGGTGCTGTTCAAGGACGGTCAACCGGTGGACGGTTTTGCCGGTGCGCAACCGGAATCCGCAGTGCGCGCGTTGCTTGAGCCGCATGTGCAAATGCCGCCGCCGGCCGCCGCCGATCCGTTCGAACAGGCGCAGGCGCTGTTCGATGAAGGGCGTTTCGCTGACGCGGAAGCGGCGCTGGTGGTCATGCTCACCGAAGACAACAGCAACGCCAAGGCGCTGATCCTCTACGCCCGCTGCCTGACCGAGCGCGGCGAACTGGACGAAGCGCAAACCGTGCTCGACGCGGTCAAGAGCGATGAGCACAAGGCTGCACTGGCCGGGGCCAAGGCGCAGATCAAGTTCCTGGGACTTGCCCGTGATCTGCCGGATGCTGCCGACCTCAAGGCGCGTCTGGCCAAAGATCCGCAAGACGACGAAGCGGTGTATCACCTGGCGATCCAGCAACTGGCGCGTCAGCAATACGAAGCGGCGCTGGAGGCCTTGCTCAAGCTGTTCATCCGTAACCGCAGCTACGGCGAAGGGTTGCCGCACAAGACCTTGCTGCAGGTGTTCGAACTGCTGGGCAACGATCATCCGCTGGTGACCGCTTACCGGCGCAAGGTCTTCGCTGCACTGTACTAACCGCTCACTCGACCCAGCTGTAGAGCGGCGTATCGCCGCCGCTCGCCACTTTCACCTGTGAACTGTGGCGCAAGCGCACCAGCAGGCGTTTGCCTGCGGCCGCGCTGCCGGTCAATCCCTCAAGCTGCTCCAGCAGATCCGGCCCGCTGAGCTGCCCGGCCTTGCGCAACAGATCCTGCGCGACCTGCCACAACGCATCGTCCTGGTTCAGTGGCTTCACTGCCGGCGTGCTCAATGCCGCTTCAGGCTGATCACCCTGCGGCTGCGCGCCAAGGGCTGCGCCGAGCTTCGCCCAATCACTGTCATCCAGCTCCACCGTCAAATCCACCGGCGTCGCGCCGACGGTTCCGCGTATCCGCAACATCTGCTTCGCTCCTGCACATTTCTGACCTGCATGCTCCCACGGGACTTGTGCAACGCCAAGCGCACGGGCAAACTCTGCGAACTTTCGTTATAAGATTACATAACAAACTCTTCACTTTACTTTCCGGAGACCGCCATGCGTCGTCTGCTGCTCGCTTTGCCGTTTGCCCTGTTGCCGCTGGCCATCGCCCATGCCGCCGATGAGCACGATCATGACCATGAGCACGGCAGCCTCGGCGCCCACGAACATGGCGTCGGCCGCTTGAACGCCGCACTCGACGGCCAGACCCTGGAGCTGGAACTGGAAAGCCCGGCGATGAACCTGGTGGGCTTCGAACACGCCGCCGCCAGCGACGCCGACAAAGCCAAAGTCGTGGCCGCGCGCACCAAACTGGAAAACCCGCTGGCGCTGTTCAGCCTGCCAGCCGCCGCCGGTTGCAAGGTCACCAGCCAGGAACTGGAAAGCCCGCTGTTCGGCGACAAACCGGCTGCCGACGAGCATGACGATGATGACCACGACGAAGATGCCAAGGGTGGTGAAGCGCATCACCACGATCACAGCGAAATCCACGCACACTACCAATTCAGTTGCGCTGCACCAGGTGCCTTGAAGACGCTGGATCTGGCGAACGTCTTCAATACCTTCCCGGCCACTCAGAAAATTCAGGTACAACTGATCGGCCCGAGCGGCCAGCAGGGTACGGAAGTGACGGCCAAGGCGGCTGCCCTGAAATTCTGATCACACCGACAATCCCCTGTGGGAGCGGGCTTGCTCGCGAATGCGGTGTGTCAGTCAACATGGATTTGGCTGATCCACCGCGTTCGCGAGCAAGCCCGCTCCCACAGGGTTATGTGTTCACTCCATGAAACTGGTGCCATGACCCAAGCACTCATCGAACTGTCCGACCTGGGCTTCAACTGGCCCGGTCACCCGCCGCTGCTGGACATCCCGGCGTTTCGCCTGGAACCGGGCGAAACCCTGTTCCTCAAAGGCCCCAGCGGCAGTGGCAAGACCACCCTGCTCGGCCTGCTCGGTGGCGTGCAGAAACCCGGGCGCGGCAGCATTCGCCTGCTCGGCCAGGAACTGACCGAACTCGGTGCCGGCGCCCGCGACCGCTTTCGCGTCGATCACACCGGCTACATCTTCCAGCAGTTCAACCTGCTGCCGTTTCTTTCGGTACGCGAGAACGTCGAGTTGCCGTGCCACTTCTCCAGATTGCGTGCCGAGCGGGCGAAACAGCGTCACGGCAGCGTCGATCAGGCCGCCGCCACCCTGCTCGCCCACTTGGGCCTGAAAGATGAAAGCATCCTCGGTCGTCGCGCCGATTCGCTGTCGATCGGTCAGCAGCAACGGGTCGCCGCCGCTCGTGCCTTGATCGGCCAACCGGAACTGGTGATCGCCGACGAACCGACCTCGGCGCTGGATTACGACGCCCGGGAAAACTTTATCCGTCTGCTGTTCGCCGAATGCCGCGAAGCCGGCTCGAGCCTGTTGTTCGTCAGCCACGACCAGAGCCTGGCGCCGCTGTTCGACCGTCACCTGTCCCTGGCCGAGCTCAATCGCGCCGCCACGTCTGCCGAGGTCTGAGATGTATCTGTTTCGTCTGGCCATGGCCAGCCTGGCCAACCGCCGCTTTACCGCCCTGCTCACCGCGTTCGCGATCGCCCTGTCGGTGTGCCTGTTGCTCGCCGTCGAGCGCGTGCGCACCGAGGCCAAGGCCAGTTTCGCCAGCACCATCAGCGGCACAGACCTGATCGTCGGCGCCCGTTCAGGTTCGGTGAACCTGCTGCTGTATTCGGTGTTCCGCATCGGCAACGCGACCAACAACATCCGCTGGGACAGCTTCGAACACTTCGCCAGCAACCCGAAGGTGAAGTGGGCGATCCCGATGTCCCTCGGCGACTCCCATCGCGGCTACCGGGTGATGGGCACCACCGAAGCCTATTTCGAGCATTACCAGTACGGGCGCCAGCAGCATCTGCAACTGGCTGACGGCCGGGCGTTTGCCACCGATCCGTTCGAAGTGGTGCTCGGCGCCGAAGTCGCCGAAGCGCTGCATTACAAGCTCGGCGACCAACTGGTGCTGGCCCACGGCGTAGCGGCGATCAGTCTGGTCAAGCACGACGACAAACCGTTCACCGTGGTCGGCATTCTCAAGCGCACCGGCACGCCGGTAGATCGCACGTTGCACATCAGCCTCGGCGGCATGGAAGCGATTCACATCGACTGGCACAACGGGGTGCCGGCCCGGGGTAACGGCCGGATCACCGCAGATCAGGCACGCAACATGGACCTGACGCCGCAGGCGATCACCGCGTTCATGCTTGGCCTCAACAGCAAGATTTCCACCTTCGCCCTGCAACGCGAGATCAACGAATACCGCGGTGAGCCGATGTTGGCGATCCTGCCGGGCGTGGCCTTGCAGGAGTTGTGGAGCCTGATGAGTACTGCGGAAAAAGCCTTGTTCGTGGTCTCGCTGTTCGTGGTGCTGACCGGGTTGATCGGCATGCTCACGGCGATTCTCACCAGCCTTAACGAGCGTCGCCGCGAGATGGCGATTCTGCGTTCGGTCGGTGCGCGGCCGTGGCACATCGCGAGCCTGCTGGTGCTGGAAGCCTTTGCCCTGGCGCTGACCGGCGTAATCGCCGGACTGGCATTGCTGTACATCGGCATCGCCGCCGCGCAGGGCTATGTGCAGGCCAATTACGGTTTGTATCTGCCGCTGGCATGGCCGAGCGAGTATGAATGGACGCTGCTCGGTGGCATTCTGGCGGCCGCGCTGCTGATGGGCAGCGTGCCGGCCTGGCGCGCGTATCGCCAATCCTTGGCCGATGGCCTGTCGATCCGTTTATGAGGATGTTCACCATGCCCCGCGCCGTGCTTGCGCTGCTGTTGCTGGTCGCCCTGCCTGTGTCGGCAGCGGCGCCGAAAGACCTGACCTGGTCGGAGATGATCCCGCCAGACGCCGCGCCGGAAGTGCCGAACATGACGCCGTTGCACGACATGTCGAAGATGAGTGATGCGCTCTCGGCCGAGTCGGCGCCAGCCGCCAAGCAGGACATGCCCAACGCGCCGGTGGTGCAGAGTCTAGACGGGCAGAACATCCGCCTGCCGGGCTACATCGTACCGCTGGAAGTCAATGAAGAAGGACGTACCACCGACTTCCTGCTGGTGCCGTACTTCGGCGCCTGCATCCACGTGCCGCCACCGCCGTCTAACCAGATCGTGCATGTGAAAAGCGAGCTGGGCGTGAAGCTCGACGAGCTGTATCAGCCGTACTGGGTCGAGGGACCGTTGCAGGTCAAGGCGTCCACCAGCGAACTGGCCGATGCCGGGTATCAGATGGCGGCGGACAAGATTTATGTGTATGAGCTGCCGGAGTGAATCCCGGTAGTTTTTGTATTGTTTGATCCGTCCTCTTCGCGAGCAAGCCCGCTCCCACAGGTGACCGAGTTCCAAAGTGGGAGCGGGCTTGCTCGCGAAGGGACCGGCCAAGGTTCCACAAAAAACCGGGGCATCACTGTTTCATTGAGCTGAGTCAAAAGACCGTATCAGTTGGCTTCATACCATAGGACATCAGAAGCTTTTAACGTCCTTTTGGAGCCCCCATGAACAAGTCCTTGCTCAGCGCCTCGCTGTTTGCCCTCGCGCTCGCAGCCCCGCTCGCCCACGCCCACGAAGCCGGCGACATCATCGTTCGCGCCGGTGCGATCACCGTCAACCCGAAGGCCGACAGCTCCAATGTCAAGGTCGATCAGGGTCCGTTGAGCGGCACCAACCTGGGCGGCAAGGCGACCATGAGCAGCGACACCCAACTGGGTCTGAACTTCGCCTACATGCTGACCAACAACATCGGTATCGAGTTGCTGGCGGCCTCGCCGTTCGAGCATGACGTAAAAATCAAAGGCACCGCGCTGCCAGCCGCCAACGGCAAACTCGGCACCCTGAAACACCTGCCGCCCACCCTCAGCGTCGTGTACTACCCGCTGGATGCGAAATCGCCGTTCCAGCCCTACATCGGCGGCGGCATCAACTACACCTGGATCTACGACGAGCACGTCGGCAGCGAAGCCCAGTCCAACGGCTTCAGCAACTTCAAGGCGAAAAACTCCTGGGGCCTGGCCTGGCAGGTCGGCGCTGACTACATGCTGACCGACAACATCATGCTCAACGCCCAGGTGCGCTACATCGACATCGACACCCGCGCGACTGTCGAGAATAACGCCGTGGCACCGGGCACCCGTGCCAAGGTCAATGTTGATGTCGATCCGTTTGTGTACATGGTGGGTCTGGGCTACAAGTTCTAAGGCAGATTCAACCAGGAACGTTCACGTGGTGGTGGATGAGGCTTTGGGTGAGCAGGCTTAGAACTGACGACGATCACTTCGTGATCGATCGGGGATAAATCCCCTCGCCACAGGATTAGCGACAAATTCCGGCCGTGAAAAAGGCGCCTGTAACAAGGCGCCTTTTTCATGTCTGCGATAAACCTACTTGCCGAGCAACCGCGCCAGCCCCACGCGCATCGGCGTCGGCTCTGGCAGCTTGAAGCGTTGCAGCAAACGCGCGTTGTTCGCCCTCGAGTGACGGATGTCGCCGGAGCGCGCCGGGCCGTAGCTGACCGGGGGCAGTTCGCCGACCACTTCCTGCAGCGCTTGCAGCATCTGCTTGAGGTTCATTGCCTGATTCCAGCCGACGTTCATCGCCCCCACTTCCACTTCAGGCTTGTCGATCGCTTGCACCAGCACGTCGACCAGATCCTCGACATAGAGGAAATCGCGGGTCTGCTCGCCATCGCCGAACACGGTGATCGGCAGGCCTTTCTGTGCCCGCTCACTGAAGATGCTGATGACCCCGGAGTACGGCGAAGAGGGATCCTGGCGCGGGCCGAAGATGTTGAAGAAGCGGAAAATTACCGGCTCCAGACCATGCTGGCGACGGTAGAAATCGAAGTAGTGCTCGCCGGCCAGTTTGTCCGAGGCATACGGGGTCAGCGGGGCTTTTGGCGTCTCTTCGTCAATCGACTCGCCTTCACCGTTGTTACCGTACACTGCTGCGCTCGAGGCGTAGAGCACGCGCTTGACCCCGGCCTGACGCATGGCTTCGCAGACATTCAGGGTGCCGATGAAATTGCTCTGGTGGGTCTTCACCGGATCGTCCACCGACGCCTGCACCGAGGCCACCGCCGCCAGATGCGCTACCGCGCTGCAGCCTTGCATGACCTGCGCGACCAGCGCGGCATCGGCGACGTCACCGACGATCAATTCGACCTGCGGGTTGTCCAGCGGCAGGTTGCTGCGTTTGCCGGTCGACAGATCATCGAGAATCCGCACCGAGTGGCCGGTGGCGAGCAACGCGTCAGTCAGGTGCGAGCCGATGAAACCGGCGCCGCCAGTGATTAAAACAGGGCCTTCAGCCATGACGATAAAACCTATCCAGTAAAGCCGGGAGTGCGGCGCGCCAGGCGCGGGGCTTGATCCCGAAAGTGTGCAGAATTTTCTTGCAGGCGAGTACCGCGTGTTGCGGTTCCTCGGCGGCGTCCGGCCGCGCGGCATGGGCCTGAGCGGTCGGCGCTTCGATTGCCAACTGATGCAGGCTGCGCGCTTCGGTCAGAATCGCCTGCCCGAGCGCCAGCGGCGTGGTCGCTTCGTGGCCGGCGTAATGGTAAGTGCCCCACAGCGGCGCCGCGCAATCGAGCTGCTTGAGCACCGAAATGATCACCCGTGCCGCGTCATCCACCGGGGTCGGATTGCCCCGGCGGTCATCGGCCATGAGCAATTCGTCCGGTTGTTCGGCGCGGGCGAGGAAGCGCCCGAGGGTGCCTTCAGGGCTGTCATCGAGCAGCCAGCCGAAGCGCAGCAACACGTGTTGCGGGCAAGTGGCGCGAACACTTTGCTCGATGCGCCACAGCGCCTGACCGCGCAGGCCCAACGGCACCGGCTCGTCTTTTTCGCTGTAGGCGGTCGCCCGCGAACCGTCGAACACCCGATAGCTGGAAGGCTGCACGAGGATGATGTTGTGGTGCTGGCACAGCTCGGCCAGCCGCTCGATGGCGCGTTCTTGCCCGGCCAAACGGCTTTCGCTGACGGTCTCGGCCTGGAACCAGTCGAAATAGTAGGCGAGGTTGATCAACGCATCCGGACGGGTATCGTCGAGCAGTTGCGTCAGGCTCGCGGCATCCCAGCCGTCTTCTGGCGGGCGGGGGGCGAGGAAACCGATGTCTTCTTCCGCACCGAGGCGAATCAGCGCCTGCCCAAGGGCATTTCCGCCGCCCAGTAACATAAGGCGCATTCGCATAGAGTCAGCAGGCCCAGTCTGATTGGAACGATGGCTTTAGCGACGGTACTTGTGACACCCGTCGTCGATAATTGCCGGAATCGTTGCATTTTGCGGGTTTAGTGCGCAACCGTCACCCGTAAAGTGTAGATCCCTGGCATTTGTGGCGTTGCAGCAGGCCTCTTCGCGAGCAAGCCCACTCCCACAGGGGAATGTGGTCAACTGTGGGAGCGGGCTTGCTCGCGAAGAGGCCCGGCCAAACGCTGAAGATCCCAGCGGTACTTGCATCTTGCCGCCCCCACCCGCATAACTTGAGCCATGAATCTGCCCATCCTCAAGGACGCCGCCCTGGCAGGCTTTCACCCCGCCGTCAGCGCCTGGTTCAGCAGCACCTTCCCGACGGTCACCGCCGCCCAGGCCCGCGCATGGCCGTTGATCCGCCAGCGCCGCTCGACACTGATCGCCGCGCCCACCGGCTCCGGCAAAACCCTCACCGCCTTCCTCGCGGTGCTCGACGATCTCGTCCACCGGGGTCTGGAAAACCCCGACGGCCTGCCCGACGAAACCCTGGTGGTCTACGTTTCGCCGCTCAAGGCGTTGTCCAACGACATCCGCATCAACCTGCAGAACCCGCTGGCGGGAATCACCGAGCAGTTGCGCCAGACGGGCCTGCCCGAACTGCAGATCACCACGGCGGTGCGCACCGGCGACACCCCGCAAAAAGACCGCGTCGCCATGCGCAAAAGTGCGCCGCACATCTTGGTGACCACTCCGGAATCGCTGTACGTGCTGCTCGGCTCCGAGTCCGGGCGCAAAATGCTCGGCAGCACGCGCACGGTGATCATCGACGAGATTCACGCCATCGCTGCCGGCAAACGTGGCAGTCATCTGGCGCTGAGCCTCGAACGCCTGCAGGCGCTGTGTGCCGAACCCTTGACCCGCATCGGCTTGTCCGCCACGCAAAAGCCGATCGATGCCGTGGCACGGTTTCTGGTCGGCACCGATCGCCCCTGCGAGATCATCGACATCGGCCACGCCCGGCCACGGGATCTGGGCATCGAGGTGCCGCCGGTGCCGTTGTCGGCAGTGATGGCTAACGACGTCTGGGAGCTGGTTTATGACCGGCTCGCCGAACTGGCCCGCGAACACCGCACCACGCTGATTTTCGTCAATACCCGGCGCCTCGCCGAACGCCTGAGCCGACACCTCAGCGAACGTCTGGGCAAACACGCCGTCGCCGCGCACCACGGCAGTCTGGCCAAGGAATTCCGCCTCGACGCCGAACAGCGGCTCAAGCGTGGCGAACTGCAAGTGCTGATCGCCACGGCTTCGCTGGAGTTGGGCATTGATATCGGCGAAGTCGATCTGGTCTGCCAAATATCCTCGCCGCGTTCGATTGCCGGGTTTCTGCAAAGGGTCGGGCGCTCCGGGCACCAAGTCGGCGGCACACCCAAGGGCCGCTTGTTCGCCACCACCCGCGACGACCTGATCGAGTGCGCCGCCCTGCTCGACTGCGTGCGCCGTGGCGAACTCGACACCCTGCACATCCCCCAAGCGCCGCTGGATGTGCTGGCGCAGCAGATCATCGCCGAAGTCAGTTGCAAGGAATGGGCGGAAGACGCGCTGCTGGCGCTGTTTCGCCAAGCATCGCCGTATCGCGATCTCGACGAAAAACACTATCAGGCGCTGCTGACGATGCTCGCCGAAGGCTACAACGGTCGTCAGGGCATCCGCAGCGCCTACCTGCACCGCGATGCGGTCAGCCGCACCCTGCGTGGCCGCCGTGGCGCGCAACTGACCGCCGTGACCAGCGGCGGCACCATCCCCGACAACGCCGACTACAGCGTGCTGCTGGAACCGCAGGGCCTGAGCATCGGCAGTGTCAACGAAGACTTTGCCGTGGAAAGCATCGCGGGTGATGTGTTCCAGCTCGGCAACACCTCTTACCGCATCCTGCGGGTTGAAACCGGCAAGGTGCGGGTCGAGGATGCTCAGGGCCAGCCGCCGACCATTCCGTTCTGGCTCGGCGAAGCCCCGGGGCGCAGCGATGAATTGTCTGCGGCGGTGGCGCGGCTGCAAGCGACTCTCGACCTGTTGCTCGGCGCCAGCCCCGGCGATCTGCAACCGACGCTCGTTTGGCTGACCGCAACCCTCGGTCTGAACCGCGCCAGCGCCGAACAACTGGTGGACTATCTCGCCCGCGCTCGCCTGACCCTCGGCGCCCTGCCCTCGCAGGACACGCTGTTGATGGAACGGTTTTTCGACGAGTCCGGCGGCACCCAGTTGATCATCCATTCACCGTTCGGCAGCCGCATCAACCGCGCCTGGGGCCTCGCCCTGCGCAAGCGTTTCTGCCGCACCTTCAACTTCGAATTGCAGGCTGCCGCCAGCGAAGACGCGATCGTCCTGTCGCTGTCCACCAGCCACAGTTTCGAACTGGATGATGTCTGGCGGTACCTGCACAGCAACAGCGCCGAGCACATCCTGATTCAGGCAATTCTCGACGCGCCATTGTTCGGTGTGCGCTGGCGCTGGAATGCCGGGGTGGCGTTGGCGCTGCCGCGTTTTACCGGCGGGCGCAAAGTCGCGCCGCAGTTGCAGCGGATGAAAAGCGAAGACCTGATTGCCAGCGTGTTCCCCGATCAGATTGCCTGCCTGGAAAACCTCGCCGGCGAGCGGGAAGTCCCTGAACATCCGCTGGTGGAACAAACCCTCGACGACTGCCTGCACGAGGCCATGGACAGCGACGGCTGGCTCAACCTGCTGCGGCGCATGGAGCGCGGCGAGGTGCGATTGATCAGCCGCGATCTGCCGGCACCGTCACCGCTGGCGGCAGAAATTCTCAGCGCGCGGCCGTACAGCTTTCTCGACGATGCGCCGCTGGAAGAACGCCGCACCCAAGCGGTGATCAACCGGCGCTGGAGCGATCCGCAGTCCACTGATGATCTCGGTGCGCTGGACGCAGACGCCATTAACGCGGTACGTGAAGAAGCGTGGCCGACGCCGGCCAACGTCGATGAAATGCACGAGGCGCTGATGAGCCTTGCCTGCATCAGCGACCTTGAAGTTCAGGCTGGCGAACACTGGCGCGAATGGCTTGACGCGCTGACTGCGAGCGGTCGCGCCTGCCGCTTGGCCGTTCCGCGAGTAACGGCAAAAGAAAAGCTTCGCGAGCAGGCTCGCTCCCACATTCAACCGCGTTCCGCCAGTTGGAACACTGTCAACTGTGGGAGCGAGCCTGCTCGCGAAGACGGCCTCACAGTCACTACACATCCACAGCCTGGCTCGTTGTGGCTGGCGCGAGAACGCCTGACCTGCCTGTTGGCGCTTTATCCACAGGCCACGCTGCAACCGCAGCAAGAGGCCTTGCCCGGTTTCAACGAACCTTGGACGTTAGAGGAAGCGCTGGTCGAAGTGCTCCGCGCGCGACTGGGCGCATTTGGCCCGCTGCCGTTAGCCGCCATTGCCGAACCACTCGCGTTGCCGATACCGCAGGTCAATCAGGCCCTCGCGCAACTGGAGCGCGAAGGCTACGTGCTGCGCGGTAAATTCACCCCGGGCGCGACGGTTGAGGAATGGTGCGAACGGCATCTGCTGGCGCGCATTCATCGCTACACGGTCAAGCGTTTGCGCCGGGAAATCGAGCCGGTGGCGTTGCAGGATTTCATGCGTTTTCTGTTCGACTGGCAGCATCTGTCCTCCGCTACGCGCGCTCAGGGCAGCGCGGTGTTGCCGGCGATTGTCGGCCAGTTTGAAGGTTACCCGGCAGCGGCTTCGGCGTGGGACAGCGACATTCTCCCGGCACGCCTGAAGGACTATTCGCCGAGCTGGCTGGATGACCTGTGTCGCAACGGCAAACTGGTGTGGACGCGGCTCAGTGCCCGACAGAAAGTCAGCGGCACGGCGTTGCGCAGTACGCCGATTGTGCTGTTGCCGCGCAGTCAGGTCGGGTTGTGGAGTGCGCTGGCCGAGCAAACGCCGGTCAGCGAACTGTCAGCGAAAACGCAAAAGGTCTACGAGACGCTGAGTCAGCACGGCGCGTTGTTTTTCGATGAGTTGATCCACGAGGCGCACCTGCTGCGCACCGAGCTGGAAATCGCCTTGCAGGAACTGGTCGGTGCCGGCCTGGTGAACGCCGACAGCTTCGCCGGTTTGCGCGCCCTGATCACCCCGGCGAGCAAGCGCCAGCAACGCAGCAGTCGACGCGGGCGCGGGGCGTTTGTCGGTGGCATGGACGATGCCGGGCGCTGGGCGTTGTTGCGGCGCGGGCCGCTCATGGAGAACAGCCAGAGCGCTTCGCCGGAAACCCTCGAACATGTCGCCATGACCTTGCTGCGCCGCTACGGCGTGGTGTTCTGGCGTCTGCTGGAGCGCGAGGCGGATTGGCTGCCGAGCTGGCGCGAATTGCTGCGCACATTTCATCGGCTGGAGGCCCGTGGCGAGATTCGCGGCGGGCGGTTTGTCAGTGGGCTGGCGGGGGAACAGTTTGCCTTGCCGGAGGCGATTCCTTTGCTGCGGGAGGTTCGGCGGCGGGAGCATGACGGCAGCTTGATCGCGGTGTGCGGGGTGGATCCATTGAACCTGGCGGGGACATTGTTGCCGGGGGCAAAAGTGCCGGCGTTGGCGAGTAATCGGCTGGTATATCGCGATGGGGTGCCGGTTGCTGCCGAGATTGCTGGCAAGCAGGTTTTCTGGGCTGAGCTGGATCAGATCACCATGGAACAGGTGCGCAGCAAGCTGATCCGGCATTGATGTCGACAGTTCCGGCCCTTTCGCGAGCAAGCCCGCTCCCACCGGGGATCTGCGGCGTTCACAAATCCAATGTGGGAGCGGGCTTGCCCGCGAAGAGGCCGGCAATCCCAGCACAAAATCCGGCGGTCAGGTACTCGACTTCTGCGGCACCTCGCTTGCCACCAACTCCCCCTCACCCTGCCGCTTGGGCAACAAAACCTGCTGTGGATAAGTCTGCGCGAAATGCACGTCGGGACTGTTATCCACAAGCTTTTTCAAACGCTGGTTGAACGCCCGGCTCACTGCATACTGCCCGCCCGACACGGTACGGAATTGTGCGGTCAGCACCACGCCGTTCAAGTCCATCCGGTCCACCCCGAACACATCCAGCGGCCCCTGCAGGTTGTACTTGAGGAACGGGTCTTCACGGATCGAATCACCAGTCTCGCGGATCAGCTCGATGGCCTTGTCGACATCGGTGTCGTAAGTGAACTGCACCGAGAAAAATGCATAGGCGAACTGCCGTGATTGGTTGGTCACTGCCTTGATCTGGCCGAACGGCACCGAATGCACAAACCCCTTGCCGTCACGCAGGCGCAGGGTGCGGATGGTCAGGCCCTCGACCGTACCGGCATGCCCGGAATCAAGCACCACCCAGTCGCCGATCGACAGGGTGTCTTCGATGATGATGAACAGCCCGGTAATCACGTCCTGCACCAGTTGCTGCGAACCGAAACCGATCGCCAGACCGACCACCCCCGCACCGGCCAACAGTGGCGCAACGTTGATCCCGAGGTTGGCCATGGTGGTGATCGCGCAGATCACCACCAGGATGATTTTGATCGCATTGCGCAGCAGCGGCAGGATGGTTTTCACCCGGGTGCTGGGCTGGCGCGACGAGCGTTTGCTGACCGGTGGTTTCAACGCTTCCTGAATCGCCGTGTCGAGCACCACCCACAGCAGCCAGGTGACGAGGAAGATCAGGCCGATGCTGCTCAACGCGTTGCTGATCGCGCGGCCGATCGTGCTGCTCTGGGCGAAATCAAGCAGTGAGACGCCCCAGATCCGCCCGAGAATATCGATGAAGGCAATCGCAATAACGATCCGCAGCAACGCGTGCAACAGGCTGAGAAAGCGTTCCTTGTAGGCGCTGCTGCGCTGGATCGCTTCGGCCTTTCGCGACTTGAACAGGTGCTGGAGGATGGTGCTGAGGAACACCGTGCCGATCAGCAGCACGGTGGTGAACAGCGCACAGCGCAGGGCCTTTTGATTGTCCTCACCGATGCCGATCAGATTCACCGCCGAAACCAGCACCATCAGCACGATGGGCCAGTACCAGAGCCCGGAAAAAATCCGCAGCGACTCCTGCAGTGAGGGCTGTTTCAGACGTTGCGCCAGTGGCCGATTACGGATCAGGTGCGCCACCGGCCGACGCAGGCGAATCACCAACAGACCGAAGATGATCGAGGCTATCAACCCAGTGAACACCGCGACGCTGCTGGTGATGTTGCCACCCAACTGACGGGCGATCTGTGGGCTGGTCAACGCATCACTGAGGGCGGCGAGAAAGCCAATCAGGAACAGCGGCTTCGGGCAGTAGTCGCGGATGATCCGCGCGGCCGGCCGTTTGTGGCCGACGTTGAACATCACCACCACGCACAACAGCATCGAGGTGGAGAAAATCCCGCTGCTGGTGGCATACGCCAGACACAACGCCAGCGCCCGACCCACCGAGGCTTGCAGAAAGTGGCTGACGTACAGCGTCAACGGCAGGCAGATCAGCGCCGGCACGGTGTACGGCAGCAGGTAACCCGCCAGATCCTGACTGCGTTGGCGGGTACGCAGCCAACGGCCCTGACTCAGCCGCTTGGCCAGCAGGCTGCCGAGCACCGTAAGCAACGCGAAGGCGCCAAGCCACACGCCGGACAGCATCAGGAAATCTCCGGCGACGCTCCAGCCGGATCGGTTCGACGGCTGGTTGACCAGTTTGTCGACTTCGTCCGCCGCACGGTCGGCACGCAGACGCCAGGCGTCGACCAGATGCTCGTTGAGATCGAGTTTGTCCTGCACGTCGTCGATGCTCGAACTGATTGCGCCGAGCAGACCGCCCTGCACAATCGGCTCGGGTTTGGCCGGTTCTTCAGCAGCGGCCGGAACACCCGGCAACGTGGCGGCTTCGAGTTCGCTGGCGCCGAGAAACAGCAGCGCTCCCAGCAAAATGGCGATCCTGAACTTGATCAAAACTCCGATCCCTCTTGGCTGAACCTGTAAGGAACTGATCGGTGAATGGCGGACAAGTTCGGTTTTTGGGTCAATGACCTTCCCCCTGTGGTGAGGGGATTCATCCCCGATCGGCTGCGCAGCAGTCGTAGACATCTGCTTTCACACCCTTTGGAACCGTTTGGGGTTGCTTCGCAACCCATCGGGGATAAATCCCCTCACCACAGAATTCACAGCACTCCGTGGATATTTGCGCCAGCAGCAAATATCAAATGCCCAACCCTGTATTTTTCCGCACAACCCAAACTCCGACACTGCGCTCCATTCAAACCTCTACCGGAGTGCTGTCATGCCCATTGCCTTGCTCGCGCTGACTCTCAGCGCATTCGCCATCGGGACGACCGAGTTCGTCATCGTTGGCCTGTTGCCCACCATCGGCGCCGATCTCGGCGTCAGCCTGCCGTCCGCCGGGCTGCTGGTCAGTCTGTATGCGTTGGGCGTTGCCATTGGCGCGCCGGTGCTGACCGCCCTCACCGGCAAAGTCCCGCGCAAATTGTTGCTGCTGTCGCTGATGGTGTTGTTCACCCTCGGCAACCTGCTGGCCTGGCTGGCGCCGGGTTATGAATCGCTGGTGCTGGCGCGGATCGTCACGGGTCTGGCCCACGGGGTGTTCTTCTCCATCGGCTCGACCATTGCCACCAGTCTGGTGCCCAAGGAAAAAGCCGCCAGTGCGATTGCGATCATGTTCACCGGACTCACCGTGGCCCTTGTGACCGGCGTGCCGCTGGGCACCTTCATTGGTCAGCATTTCGGCTGGCGCGAAACCTTCCTCGCCGTCTCGGCGTTGGGTGTGATCGCCTTCATTGGCAGCCTGCTGTATGTGCCGAACAACATCGCCCACAGCAAACCGGCGTCCTTGCTGCAGCAACTGCAAGTGCTGAAACAACCGCGTCTGCTGCTGGTGTACGCCATGACCGCGATCGGTTACGGCGGCTCGTTCATCGCCTTCACCTTCCTCGCGCCGATCCTGCAGGACCTCTCCGGCTTCAGCGCCAGCACCGTCAGCCTGGTGTTGCTGGTGTACGGCGTGTCGGTGGCGGTCGGCAATATCTGGGGCGGCAAACTGGCAGACAAACGCGGGCCGATCAGCGCCCTGAAAATCATCTTCGCCCTGCTCGCGGCCGTGTTGTTCGTGCTGACCTTCACCGCCGCCCATCCATGGCTGGCGCTGGCCACGGTGCTGGTGTGGGGCGCGGTGGCGTTTGGCAACGTGCCGGGGTTGCAGGTGTATGTGGTGCGTCAGGCTGAACATCACACACCGCGGGCAGTGGACGTGGCATCCGGGCTGAACATTGCTGCGTTCAACCTCGGGATTGCCGGTGGGGCGTGGGGCGGCGGATTGATCGTCGAACATCTGGGCCTGATTCATACGGCGTGGATCGGTGGTCTGGTGGTGCTGGTGGCGCTGGCACTCACCGCATGGAGCGGTCGACTGGATCGGCTCGGTCCGGCCTATGCCGAACCGGCTCAAGGCCGAGTATTCACGGGCCACTGAGTAACCCTGTGGGAGGGGGCTTGCTCCCGAAGTCGGTGTATCAGTCGCCATTGATGTTGACTGAACGACCGCCTTCGGGAGCAAGCCCCCTCCCACATTAGCTTTGTGTTGCTCTCAGGGATGTACCGTCCGTAACGCCACCGAAACTTTCCCGAACCGCCCGCAGTCATCAACAGACACAGGCTGTACGAGGACTGACAACGGGAGGGCGGCATGGCAACGATTCACATCGGTATTTCCGGCTGGCGCTACGCTCCGTGGCGCGGGGATTTCTACCCGAAAGGACTGACGCAGAAGCGCGAATTACAGTTCGCTTCGCGGGCGGTCAACAGCATCGAAATCAATGGATCGTTCTACGCCCTGCAACGGCCCGAACGTTATGCCCAGTGGTACAGCGAAACGCCGGACGACTTCGTGTTCAGCGTCAAGGCGCCGCGCTTCATCACCCACGTCCGGCGCCTGCGCGAGATCGAAAAGCCGCTGGCGAACTTCTTCGCCTCCGGGGTGCTGGAGCTCAAGGAAAAACTCGGGCCGATCCTCTGGCAGTTTCCACCGAACTTCAAATTCGATCCTGAGCGCTTCGAACACTTCCTCTCATTGTTGCCCCACGATACTGCAGCGGCCGCCGCCCTCGCCCGCCAACACGATTCACATCTTCACGGCCACGCCAGCCTCAAAGCCTGGCGCAAAAAACCGCTGCGCCATGCCGTGGAAGTGCGCAATGACACGTTCATCGACCCCGACTTCGTGCGCTTGTTGAAACGCTACAACACCGCCCTGGTGATCGCCGACACCGCCGGCAAATGGCCGTACCGCGAAGACCTCACCAGCGATTTCGTCTACCTGCGCCTGCACGGTGCCGAAGAGCTTTACGCCAGCGGTTACACCGACGCCGCGCTGAACAAATGGGCTGAACGCATCGACGCCTGGCATCACGGCCGGCAACCCGGCGATGCGCATCTGATCGCGCCGCGCCTCAAGCCGCGGGCGCGCAAATCCCGCGAAGTGTTCTGTTATTTCGACAACGACATCAAAGTCCGCGCGCCCTACGACGCGCGCAGCTTGCTCCACCGATTCGCGCTGGATAAAACGCTCGCCACCACCCCCGGCGAACCGGTTGCCGAAGGGGTGCTGGCATGAGTATTCCAGAGCCGGTCGGGTTCACCGACGAGCAGACCAGCGTTGAAGTGTCGGTGCGTCGTTTCACCGTGCTGACGGTCAACACACACAAGGGTTTCACTGCACTCAATCGACGTTTCATCCTCCCGGAGTTGCGCGAAGCGGTGCGCAGCGTGGCCGCCGACGTGGTGTTTTTGCAGGAAGTCCACGGCACCCACGAGCATCATCCCAAGCGCTACAGCAACTGGCCGACGATGCCGCAATACGAGTTCCTCGCCGACAGCCTGTGGCCGCAGTTCGCCTACGGGCGCAACGCGGTGTATCCGGAGGGCGATCACGGCAATGCGTTGCTGTCGAAATTCCAGATCATCCGCCACGACAACCTCGACGTGTCGATCAGCGGTCACGAGAACCGCGGGCTGCTGCATTGCGTGCTGCGCCTGCCCGGCGATGGCGTCGAAGTGCATGCGATCTGCGTGCATCTGGGTCTGCGCGAAAGCCATCGCAATGCGCAATTGAAACTGCTCGGCGAGCGTCTGGCGGAGCTGCCGGATAACGCGCCGGTGATCGTCGCCGGTGACTTCAATGACTGGCGCCAGCGCGCCGATGCGCTGCTCCAACCCTGCGGTCTGCGCGAGGTGTTCGCCGAACATCACGGCAAACCGGCGCGCAGCTTTCCGGCGCGGCTGCCGACGCTGCGGCTCGATCGTATTTATGTACGCAACCTCAAGGCCAGCCAACCGAAAGTCCTGGCCAACCGGCCCTGGTCACACCTTTCCGACCACGTCCCGTTATCGGTGGAGATCGAACTATGAGCAGCGCACCGCTGGAGAAATCCGCCGTGGAACCGATCAGCATCAACCCGCCAGTGCGCGAGCCAGGGCATGTCGATGTCGAATACGGCTGGCAGGGCAATAACCGCGTCGAGTTGCTGGAAAACGGCGAGGAATATTTCCCCCGGGTGTTCGACGCCATGCGTGCGGCGAAGAGTGAAATTCTGCTGGAGACCTTCATCGTTTTCGAAGACAAGGTCGGCGCAGAGTTGCAGCAGATCCTGATCGGCGCCGCCCGGCGTGGCGTGCGCACCACTGTCAGCCTCGACGGTTTTGGTTGCGGCGAGTTGACCACCGGTTATCTCGCGGCACTGAGCGAAGCGGGCGTGCATCTGCAGATGTTTGACCCGGCGCCCAAGCACCTGGGCATTCGCACCAACTGGTTCCGCCGCCTGCACCGCAAGATTGTGGTGGTCGACGGACTGATCGCGTTCATTGGCGGGATCAACTTTTCCGGCGATCACCTGGCCGATTTCGGCCCCGAGGCGAAACAGGATTATGCGGTGCAGATTCAAGGGCCAGCGGTCGCTGACATCCATCATTTCGCCCTGCTGCAAAGTGGTCGTCCGGGACGCGCACGGTTCTGGTGGCAGCGACGGCGTCAGCGCCGGGCGGACATGGCTTTCAACGATCACGACGGTCAGGTACGTCTGGTGTTTCGCGACAACGATCAGCATCACACCGACATCGAAGATGTGTACTTGCACGCATTGCGCCGGGCCAAACGCCGGGTGGTGATCGCCAACGCCTATTTCTTCCCCGGCTACCGCCTGCTGCGCGAGATCCGCAATGCCGCGCGCCGTGGCGTCGAGGTGCGGCTGATTCTGCAAGGTCAACCGGACATGCTGGTGGCGAAACTGGCGGCACGCATGACCTACGACTACCTGCTCAAGGCCGGCGTGCAGATCCACGAATATTGCCAGCGCCCGCTGCACGGCAAAGTCGCGTTGGTGGATGAGGAATGGAGCACCGTCGGCTCGAGCAATCTCGACCCGCTGAGCCTGTCGCTGAACCTGGAAGCCAACGTGCTGATCCGCGATCGCGCGTTCAATCAGCATTTGTTTCAGCGCCTCGAAGACCTGAGCCAGAACCACTGCAAGGCGATGGACGCCAGCATGTCCCCGCGAGGACGGATCTGGCACATGACCGTAGGGTTTCTGGTGTTTCACTTCCTGCGGCATTTCCCGTCAATGGCCGGTTGGTTGCCGGCGCACAAACCGCGGCTCAAGCCGTTTCGGGGGCGCACCTCATGAGCCATTCCCACGCACAGTCTGCGCCCGCCACTCACTCTCGCTGGAGTCGCTGGAAACGCCCACTGACGTTGCTGTTCTTCCTCGCGCTGATCGTGTTGCTGACGATGTTCGCCACCCGTATCGAATGGGCGGAAGTCCTGCAAACCCTGGCCGACTTCAAGGTGCGCACGCTGATCATTGCCGCCAGCCTGACCCTGCTGAGCTTTCTCACCTACGCCAGTTTCGACCTGATCGGCCGCACCTACATTCGTCAGGACCTGACCTGGAAACAGATCCTCCCGGTGGGGATCATCAGCTATGCGTTCAACCTCAATCTCAGTGCCTGGGTCGGCGGAATCGCCATGCGCTATCGGCTGTATTCGCGCCTGGGGGTGAGCAAAAGCAACATCGCCAAGATTCTCGGTCTGAGCCTGGCCACCAACTGGTTCGGTTATATGACGATTGCCGGCGTAGTGTTCAGCAGCGGCCTGGTGAGCATGCCGCCGGGATGGAAAATCAGCAGCGCCGCGTTGCAGGGCATCGGCGTGCTGTTGCTGCTGTTGAGTGCCGGTTACCTCGCCGCGTGCCAGTTCTCCAAGCGCCGCGAGTGGTCGATTCGCGGGGTGGAAATCAACCTGCCATCACTGCGCATGGCCGTCCTGCAATTGCTGCTCGGTGCATTGAACTGGTCGCTGATGGCGGCGGTGATTTTCACTCTGCTGCCGAGCAAACTGGATTATCCGTTGGTGCTTGGAGTGCTGTTGATCAGTGCGATTGCCGGAGTCATCACGCACATTCCGGCGGGGCTTGGAGTGTTGGAAGCGGTGTTTGTCGCGCTGCTGCAGCACGAAGCTTCGCGGGGCAGTCTGGTGGCGGGGTTGCTGGCGTATCGGGCGATTTATTTTCTGTTGCCGTTGTTGATTACGGTGGTGATGTATTTGCTGGTGGAAGCCAAGGCCAAGGCGTTGCGGATCGAGAAGAAACCGTCCTGATTTTGTGGCTATGGCTGATGGCCCCTTCGCGAGCAAGCCCGCTCCCACAGGTAGAACGCATTTCAAATGTGGGAGCGGGCTTGCTCGCGAAGGCGTCCGAAGAGCCACAACAAATCATGTGGACTGGATGATGCTCAACCGCTCACCCACCACCATCTCGGTAATCCAGTCCACCAGAATCGAAGTATAGGCCTGCTGCGAAACCGGCTCGCTCAAGGCATGGTCGGCGCCGTCGATGATCCGGTGCGTCAGCGAATGCGTCTGCTGACAGGCGGCGCGGTAACTCATGATCGTTGCGTGGGGCACGTAATCGTCAGTTTCCGATTCCACCAGCAACACATCCCCGGTGAACTGTGAACAGGCGTGCAGCGCACGGTTGCTGTCTGCACGGACCAACGTCGCCCGATAGTCGCGCAGGTCGGCCTTGTCCAGTTCACGCTTGGGCGTGTGCCATTGCTCGTCGCGATACAGCGCCGGTACCCGCAGCGCCAGCCAGCGCACCGGACGCAACGAGGTGAGGATCGAAGCCAGGTAACCGCCATAACTGGTGCCAACCACCGCAATCGCCGAGGTGTCGAGCGCCGGATGCGCCAGCAGGCGGTCGTAGGCTGCGAGCAGGTCACGCAGATTGTCTTCGCGCGTGACCCGGGTCAGCGGAATGCCCGTGCCACCGGTGTGGCCGCGCAGGTCGAAGGTCAGGCATACACAACCGAGACCGGCGATGCCCTTGGCGCGTTCAAGATCACGCTCCTGGCTACCGCCCCAACCGTGCACAAACAACACGCCGGGGACTTTCGATTTTGGACTGAGAAACGTCCCGCTCATCTGTTCATCATCAATGTCGATCTGAATGCTTTCGCTTCTAGCCGTCATAAGATTTGACCGTTACGTATTTGAGAAGGAAGTCGCTGTTCTCCGCTGGCCCGCGATAGATTTCGATGGCGTCCGCCGGCAGGCTTTGATCGCTATAGGTTTCTACGGTCGACACGCGGATCGCGGGCATCTGCGGATCATTGACGAAGCTTTGCAACGCGGCCAATTCAGCGCTGCTGGCACCGCCCATGCGCCAGGATTGTTCGAGCACCCCGCTGCGGGGTTTGCCATTGCTGTCCAGGCCTTGGGCAATGTCGTAGTTGCGCCGGGAGGCGTAGAAATCTGGATAAGCCTCATCCGCCGCCCGGTCGAAAATCTGCGCCTGCTTGATGGCCAGTCGCACGTCATCCGGCAAGTCCAGCGCCAGCAGATCTTCGTAGCCGCCCTGCACTACCAACAGATTCGAACCACCATAGACGTCTTCGCCATGGGCATCCTTGGTCAAGTATTGATCACCGCAGTAGCTAAGCACTTTGTCGCCGATGAATGACTGGCCAACGCTGTGGGTTAAGACCTTGCTCAAGTCCTGTTCGAGCACCACGCCATCGCGAAACAACGCTTCCGCTTCTGCACGGGACAGTACTTCATCGAACGCGTCGAGGCTGTTGATAACTTCCTGACCGCGACCGGCGCAGGCGTGAATCGGCTTCAGGCGGATCGGTCCGCTGTACAGCAGATGCTCGGCAGCGGGTCGCGCATCTTCCACGGCAAACACCGTCAAGCCGTCGAGCACCACATCGCGAACGCGCTCGGAGAATTGCGGCGCCCAGCCTTGTGGCGCGTGAGCCAGATGACTGCGCAAGCCGTGGCTGATGGCTTTGGTGCAAATGAAATCGTGTTCGACGTACCCGCCCCACAAATCGCCGGGACCCCTGATCCCCAGATTACGCGCGCTGGCCGGGCCAACAATGGTCTGGGTCGGCAGCCAATACAAATCGCGACCGCGATGCTTCTGCGGGTCAAAGCTTCCGCCGAAGCTGAGCCCCAGAATCTGCGCCAGCCAGCGGGCAAGTGCCTTGTTGGTCTGCACTTCATGTTGCGGCGCCCCGGCCCGAACCGAATGGGCGACGACCACTTTCCTGCTCGACATCGGGGTCATGCGTCCCCCTTCAAGCCAATTGATGAATGTAATGAGAGAAGTGCAGAGATCAGGCCAATCGCCTGGCGCCGGGAATGCCCAATGATTCAATCGCTTGGAACAAGCATGGTGGCATCGGGCCTGTTTCAAACTGCACGACTGCCAGCGAATCCGCGGCAATTTGCACGAAACGGGACGCCGACTACTGCTGACTGACTTCCTTCCAGATGGCATCGAACATGACACAACGTTTGAGCATAGCCTGACGCCCGGTTTGAATCGCAAGCCGCTTGGCTTCAGGCGTCTGGTTAGTCAGGCGTTGCAGAATTCCCAGCATGGTTATCGCGTGGTCCTCATCCTCTTCGATATGCAGGCGAAAGAACTCCAGGCCTTCCTCACTGACATTCAGTCCCTCCAGTGCCAGCAGAATCGGTTTGTAAATCAGCGGCACAATGGCTTCGGCTCCCAGGCAGAGCGCTGCGAGGCCCTCTACAGGATTTTCACTTCGGCAAAGCTGCATGATGCATTGGGTGAAATCCACGGTCTGAGGTAAAGGCAATTCAGCCAAGGGATGGGTGCCCAGGATCCGTAGCGACCTTTGAAACAGCTCGGCATGTGTGAGCTTGTTGTCACCATCAATGCCCATTTCCTCCTGCATGTTTTCCATCAGCAATTTGATGTCGTCAAGGGATTCGAGGCGATTGATGATCGCACACAGAAAGCGGGTAAAGTTTCGCGAGTAGTAATGATGCTGGATCAGAAAGTAACGCATCCCCTGCAGAGAAACATGACCGTCTTGCATTGCCAGCAACAGTTCATGATTAACCAATCCATCTAACGCATCAGCGTCCAGCCATTCGTCCCATAATGTGCCTCCGGTTATGAATTTAATGACCTTCACCCTATCGCCGCCATTCAACTCTTTGTTTTCATCCAACTTTAAATTCCTTTTAATTCTTTATCAGCCATCCAACTGATCGAAACTTTCCAGTTATTCCGAAACCCCGAAAAACTTACAAAACCGTATTCATTGTGCGTCGCTGTAAATGACCGGGCGCTCAAACCTGGCCAGAAAGTAAGCACATAGAGAGGCGAAAATGATGCACAGACCGCCTGACGCAAGAATCACAGCGCTGCTCGAGAAATGCAGTAACAGCCATCCACTCAGCAGGCTCGCGGGAGGAATCGCGAGGTAGGCAATGAGCCGTGTAACTCCCACCGTTCGCCCCAGAATGGTTTGCGGAACCACTTGCTGGCGATAGGTGAAAAAAGCGATGACCACCACGGATTGGCAACCGGTAGAAAGCGCCCATAGTGCCGAAAGTGACCACGGATCGTTGGCCATCGCCCCCATCAGCGTGAACACCCCGGCCAGCAAACAGCTTCGACGGATAAGAATGCCGGCCGGATATCTCTTCACCAGAAACGCCCCCATAGCTGATCCGGCGACGGCACCTGCACCAATGAGCCCGTAGTAATAGCCGACATCACTCAATGGCACGGCCAGTAGCGTGGTGTAGACATAAACAAGGCTGGCACCGATCAAGGCAAAACCGAAATTGCAGAAAAAGAACAGCATGACAAACGAACACAGTTCTCGCTGCTGGATGACATACAGCAGTCCGGCTTTGATTTCCGTGAATACCCGCGTGGTGGCAGGCGCAGGCTTACCCTGCTCTTTCAGCAAGAAGCAAAGCGGCAGGGATAGCGCAAATCCGACAATGCTGCCAATCAGCAACTGCTCCTTGGTACTGAAGGACAGCAAGGCTGCAACGCTGATTGGTGCAACGATGCGAATGATGTTGTCACTGGCATTGACGATCGCATTGAACCGATGAAGTTTGGGGCCTTCAATCAGCGCTGGCGCGATACTCTGGAAAACCGGGTGGTGAGTGGCACCGACGCTTGCCAGCAGAAAGCTCAGCAATAACAGGGTGATACTCAAGCTGCTCCCGGACAGCGTACTCACAGCAGCATATATAAGGCAGCCGGTGACGATGTTGATCAGATCACCGCCGATCAGAAAACGCCGTTTGCTGTAGCGATCACTCCACACACCGGCGAAGGGCGTGACCAGTATGTAGGGCGCCATCGCGGCGAAAAAAGCCAGCGACGTCCAGACTGGGGAGCCGGTCTGCTCATAAACATAAAGCGGGATCAGAAACGCGATGGCCCATGAACAGATGGACGTGATGGCATAGGAAGCCAGGAGTTTGAACATCTAGACAGTCTCCGCCTGCCGCGACCGTTGCCCGTTCGCGAGATGTCCACACACCGTGCAGTCCGGATTCTGCTGCCAGACTTCAGCAACGCTGACGTTCAGGTCGTCGAATGTGAATTCCTTGAGCTTGTTGGTCAATTGTGGCGGTTGGCAGCCGGTGATGATCTTGACTGTTTCGCTGACCATCATCCCGGCGGTGACAGCCACCAAAGTCACAAGAGCCGGGCCGGGATGCTCATAAGTGATGTCGTGCTGTTTGGCCATGGTCGAAACGCTGTTCACCAGGCTGCTCTTGTTACGCGCCGACGTCAGCCAGCAAGCACCGCAGCCCGAGGAGCCAGGCACCACCGAATAAAACACCGAGCGCCGTACATCAAGCCCGCCTGAAATGAAGGGTACGCCCTGTTCAACACAGGCCTCATTCAGCCAGTCGGCCATGTAGTTCGCGGGTTTATCGGCGACACAAATCACAATATCGTGGCCGCGTACGATGCCGGCGACGTCTTGCGCCGACTGCAGGCGGGTTTCGTGAGCAGTAATGTCGAGGTGACTGTTGAATTCAAGCAACCTGCGCCTGGCCGTTGCAACCTTCGGCATGCCGACGTCGGCTTCCTTGTAAAGGATCTGCCGGTTCAAATTGCTCAACTCGATCGTGTCAAAATCGAGGATCGTCAGATGGTGGACACCCAGCGCTACCAGGTCGAACAGAATATGGGTGCCCAGACCGCCGCAGCCCAGGACACAGACCTTGGCCATGCGCAGTCTTTCCTGGGGGGTGAACTTGTTCTCGCCCACAGCCGCCATCGACCCGAAAAAGTCGATGTTGCGGGAAAATCTGATGCGATCATGATCCGAAAGAGAAGTAGTCTCAAAGGCATCCGGACTCTCGACCAGCCGGTATTTTATCAGATCTTGCGCGACGCTTCGGATTTCGTCCTGA
The DNA here is from genome assembly GCF_058787295.1 of Pseudomonas sp. FW305-3-2-15-E-TSA4. Lineage (NCBI taxonomy): Bacteria > Pseudomonadati > Pseudomonadota > Gammaproteobacteria > Pseudomonadales > Pseudomonadaceae > Pseudomonas > Pseudomonas sp. FW305-3-2-15-E-TSA4. Next base: position 219,399 of record NZ_JBYSZP010000011.1, read on the forward strand.
TCCACCGCGGGATAACGGCCTGCCACCTGGGTAATCAACTCCTCATAGGGTGTACGGCCATCAAGTGCCTTGGCGAACTCCCAGACAGCACCGTGGGGGTCGGGGATTTTTGCGTATTGACCGTTAAAGCGCAAAACGACCTGACCATCAAGTTTGAACGGAATAATCGTCGGTTTAAGACAAAGCTTCATATTCGAGCCTCAATCGCTATTAAAACAACTTGATAAAGAACCAGGGCCATTAAGGCCCCGGTTCTTACTGATCAGATCAGCCGATCTGAGAATCGCCAGCGGAAGATGCTTTTTCGAAAGTCATAATGATTTCCTCAAAAGTTGAAGGGCCGGTGGTGAAGCTGTTTCCACCGGGGTGAAGATGTGCACACCCCAAAACTAGAATAAGTTTTCAGTGGTTGCGAACTCACCTTGTTTCTTAATATTACTCACGTAAAATACACTTCCTACGCTTTTACGAAGTGCCGCCATTACTTCTTACGGAAACATAGAAAAACAATGTAGGAATTATCTTCAATACTTAAACAATAAAAAATCACTGCGAGAAACTTGAGAACAAATTCGCCTTCCAGACCATAAACATCAGTGTTTCATCAGAAACACACTCCCACCCGGGACAACGCTTGCGACCACCACCTCATCAAAAATTTCGACAGGTCAAAAAGATCTCACGCGTGAGCCATTGATGGCACTTTGAATTGGCTGTAGTGTGGCTCACGCGTGAGATGTTCATAACGGAGTCATTGCCATGAAAAGTCGCTCCCCCACCGTTGCATCAGAGAGCCCAAAGGGAGAGCGCTCGAAACCGTCCGCGAAAAAACCGTCGAGCTTCTACATGAAGCAGATGCGCGCGGGCCTGGCTGCCGCCGGTTATGTGAAACACGAAACTTGGGTACTTCCGGAAAACCGAAGCTTGCTCAAGCAGATGGAGCAACAGCTACGCCAACCGATTCTGGCTGGCTCATTCATGTCGGAGAATTACATGAGCGCAGGCAACAACTGGAACATCGATAGCCTCTTCAACGCCCTCAAGGCACTGGACGAGGTGGCTTCGCACGAGATCACGCTGTCTCTGATCCAGAGCTCCGAACCTAGCATCAAGCTGGAAATGAACGAATTCGGCGGTCTGCCGATTCACATCGCCGTGGCCGGTCAGCAGATCATCGTCGACACCGTGCTCGTGGACATCGATTCGATCACTGACGTGCGCGCCTTCAACGACGCCGTGCTGCGCAGCCGGGAAATGTTCCCGCTGTCGTCGATCGGCATCGAGTCGATGCCCAATGGTCAGACCGTTTACAACATGTTTGGCGCCCTCAGCGCCGACTCGAGCCTGACAAACGTCGTCACCGAGGTGAAAACCCTGGTCGACAACGTGCAGCGCGCGAGCGAAGCCTTCGAACACTTCTTCAAGTAATCAACAGGGAATATCCAATGACTCAGTCCATCTGGAGCAAGTTGTTCACCGCGCTGCGCGGCGGCGCCAATGAAGTCGGCGAAGCGATCGTCGACCAACAGGCCCTGCGTATCCTCGACCAGGAAATCCGCGACGCCGACACCGCGCTGTCGAATGCCCGTCGTGAGCTGGTCACTATCATGGCCAAGCACAAACTGGCCGCTGACCGCGTGAGCGAGTACGACGCCAAGATCAAGGATCTGGAAGCCAAGGCGGTTTCCGCGCTGAACGCCGGCCGCGAAGACTTGGCCATGGAAGTGGCCGAAGCGATTTCGACCCTGACCAACGACCTGACCGCCGAGAAAGCCCAGAGCGACGAATTCGGCACCTACGCCGAAAACATGCGCAAGGACATCACCAAGGCCGAGTCGCGGATCAAAAGCCTGCGCCAGCAGGTGGACATGGCCAAGGCCCGTGAAAGCGTGCAAAAGGCGCAGGTCAGCGCGTCCATCGCCAGCGGCGGTGCCAACGGCAAGCTAGAAACCGCCGTCGGCACGCTGAACCGTCTGCAGGCCAAGCAGCAGCAACGCGCTGCCGAGCTGAGTGCCGCCGATGAACTGGCTGACGCTTCGACCGGCAATGACCTGGAACGCAAACTGCGCGACGCCGGCATCACGCCGAACGAAGGCAGCGCCAATGCGATCCTCGAGCGTCTGAAGCAGAAGTCCGCGCAGTAAGCGTTTGCACAAAAACCTGTGGGAGCGGGCTTGCTCGCGAAAGCGATTTGTCAGTCATTACTTTAGCTGCCTGACACACCGCCTTCGCGAGCAAGCCCGCTCCCACATGGTTTACGGCGTGTCGTTCGTCGCCCGGCCCGGTACACTGGCGGCGTTTTTTACGACGAACACCTCCACCCGCCTCAAGGAATGTACCCATGGGATGGTTCAAAGACTTGCTGGGCACCAGCAACTGGCAGACCGCTGCGCCAACGCCAAACGTTGCCAGTGGCCCACTCGGGATGGCACAAGGCAAAGGCGTGCGATTCGATTCGACTCTGGCCTTGCTGCTCGATGGCAGCACCTCGGTGCAGGTTCCAGCGGCAGAGGCAATCTGGAGCGCCGGCTGGATCGACCTCGGCCAATCCAACAAGCTGCATCGCTACTACCTCAATAACGAAGACTTCTGGCTGCAAATCCACGTCACCGGTGACGACCAGATCGAGTCGGTCACCCTGTTCAACTACCTCAGCTACGTGACCGTCAACAGTGACGCCGAGCTGCAGCGCCTCGCCGGCCCCGAAAGCCCGATCGGCCTGCCGATCTATACCCACGACGGCGTCCAGTACAGCCGCGAATGGGGCACCGAACAAGGCCAGACCGAACTCGTTCCGATGACCGAACACGTGGTCAACCCGGACGAGAGCTACACCATCGAACACCACTCCATGCTTTACGCGCGCGAGACCGGCCTGACCGATCGCCGCGAACTGCTGCTGTTCTCCGTCGAACAGGACGAGGAAGGCACCGTCAGCCTGAGTACCTCGCTGGGCATTTCGCTGTACACGACTGATTTGAGCACCATTTAAATAAGGAAGTTTTCCATGCTGGAAGTGCTGGCCGTTTCCCTGAACAAGACCGCACTGGTCGGTTTCGTCGTCTACCTGATCGGCGCCGTGCTGCTGTTCATGCTGTTTCAGTTCGTCTACACCCGCATCACGCCACACAAGGAGTTCGAGCTGATTCGCTCCGGCAACATCGCTGCCGCCATCGCTCTGGCGGGCGCGATCATCGGCTTCGCGATTCCGGCCAGCAACGTGATCGCGTTTTCGGTCAACGTTCTCGATTTCGTGCTGTGGGCGGTAATTGCTGCGGTGGTGCAACTGCTGGCCTTCCTCGCCACAAGCCTGGTGCTCAAGGGCACGTCGCAGCGTATCGCCAACGGTGAAATCGCCTCGGGAATCTACGTGGCCGCGGTGGCTATCAGCGTCGGCATGCTCAACGCCGCGTGCATGACCCCGTCCAACTGATCGGCAGGAAGCCTTCGATGAAACGCAGCAAGTACGTTCAACTGTCCCTCGCCGCTTCGGTGGCGCTGGCGATTTCCGGCGAGGTTACCGCGCAGGAGCAGCAACGCTTCCAATCTGTCGAGGAGTGCGTCGGCGCCGAAGTGGCCGCCGACGTCTGCTCCACCGCCTACGTCGCGGCATTGACCGAACACCGACGTATTGCGCCGGCCTACGATGACAAGGCCAAGTGCGACGCAGACTTTGCCGCCGACTGGTGCCAGAAAAACTCCGATGGCCGCTTCGTGCCGAAGCTCGGCGGTTTCAAGGTGCCGCAGAACGGCGAGGCGCCACAGGACCTGAATGCGCTTGCCAATGCGCAGATGCCTGCCGGTGAAGCCGCCGCCGCGCAGAACGTACAAAGTACTTCTCACTCGTCCGGCGGCGGCAACGGTTGGCTGACGGGCTGGCTGATCGGCAATGCGATGAGCAACAACGCCAATCGCACGGTCTATCGCGATCGCGATACGCGCCAGACCTACAACACTTCGACGCAGTACCGCAGAATCGAATCGGCACCGGCTACCCGCACCGACACCCGCTACGACAGCACCCGGAGCAAACCGGTCAACGTCGCTTCGTCGACGTCCCGCGGCGGCTTCGGCAGCCAGTCTTCCGCGCGCAGCGGTTGGGGCGGCTGGGGCAGTTCGAGCAGCTGATCATGAAAAAGATCCACTGCGCCGAGCGCCCCGACTGGAAACAGACGGCCGAAAGCCTCGGCTTTCTGTTCCACACCATCGACGACGAGCCGTACTGGGACGAAAGCGCCTACTACCAGTTCACGCTCGCGCAGATCGAAAATGATCTGGAGGACCCGACCACCGAACTGCACGAGATGTGCATGGACCTGGTCGACCGCGTGGTGCACAGCGAAGAGCTGCTGGATCGCCTGAGCATCCCGGCGCCGTACTACGACATGATCCGCACGTCCTGGCTGGAAGGTCATCCGCATCTGTACGGGCGTATGGACTTTTCCTACAGCGGCAACGGCCCGGCCAAGCTGCTGGAACTCAACTACGACACGCCGACCAGTCTCTATGAGGCGGCGGCATTTCAGTGGGGCTGGCTGGAGCAGTGCATCGAGCGCGGGATGCTGCCGCGCCATGCCGACCAGTTCAACAGCATCGATACCAAGCTGCACCAGGCGTTTGCCGAGTTGCAGCTCAAGCGGCCGTTCTACTTTGCGTCGATGAAAGACTCGGTCGAAGACAAGGGGACCACCGACTACTTGCGCCTGATCGCGGAAAAGGTCGGCATCGAATCCCGGCACATCGACATCGAAGACATCGGCCTGACCGCCGAGGGTCGCTTCGTCGACCTTGAGGATCGCTGGATCCCGCACCTGTTCAAACTGCACGCCTGGGAATTCATCTTCCACGAGCCGTTCGGTGCGGCGATTGCCGAGTGCGATACACAGTTTTTCGAACCGGCATGGAAAGCGATCCTGTCGAACAAAGGCGCACTCCCACTGCTATGGGAACTGCACAAGGGCCACCCGAACCTGCTGGCGGCGCACCTTGATCCGAATCCGGCCAGTGCGGTGCCCAAGGGTTGGGTGCGCAAACCGTACTTTTCCCGGGAAGGCGCCAATATCGAACTGCACACGGCAGAAGGTCTGATCGTCAAAGAAGACGGGCCCTACACCGATGCGCCGTTCATCCTGCAGGAATTTGCGCCATTGCCGAAGTTCGACGACAGCTACACCCTGGTCGGCTCGTGGGTGATTGGTGATCAGGCCGCGGGGATCGGCGTGCGCGAAGACAACAGTCTGATCACCAAGGATTCAAGCCGGTTTCTGCCGCACCTGATCCTCGACTGAAACACACATCCGCATTTGTGGGAGCGGGCTTGCTCGCGAAAGCGGACTGCCATTCAACAAATGCTTTGACTGACCCGACGCCTTCGCGAGCAAGCCCGCTCCCACAGGAGATCAGTGGTAATCGCGGACCTTGCGCCACAAAAAAGGCCCGTCGTGTTGAACGACGGGCCTTTTTTATTCAGCGTGGATGCAGCAGCGAATCAGAACGGGATATCGTCATCGAAGCTGTCGAAATCCGGAGCCGGTTGCGGTGCAGCCTGCTGTGGAGCCGGGGCTGGACGCTGTTGCGGAGCCGACTGCTGCGGACGCGGAGCCTGTTGGCGTGGCGCCTGCTGCTGGTAGTTGTTGCCACCGCCTTGTTGGTCGCCCTGTTGTGGACGGCCGCCGAGCAGTTGCATGGTGCCTTGCATGTCGACCACGATTTCTGTGGTGTAACGCTTGATACCGTCTTTTTCCCACTCGCGGGTCTGCAGCTTGCCTTCGATGTACACCTGCGAACCTTTACGCAGGTACTCGCCGGCGATTTCCGCAACCTTGCCGAACATCGAAACACGGTGCCATTCGGTCTTCTCGACCTTTTGACCGGTTTGCTTGTCGGTCCACTGTTCGCTGGTTGCCAGACTCAGGTTGGTCACGGCGTTACCGTTAGGCAGGTAGCGAACTTCGGGATCCTGGCCGCAAGTGCCGACCAATATGACTTTGTTAACCCCACGGGCCATAACGTTCTCCTAGGCTTCGCAAGCAGCCCCGGCCGGGTTGTTCACCAGGCGTTCGAGGGTGTCGCGATCCACTAATTCTTTGTCCAGTTTGATGTAAACAGCTGCTTCATCAGCAACTATCACTGCATCTGTTACCCCTACGAGGGCCTTGAGGCGCTCGACCAGACCCGCTTCGCGGATCGCCTCGGGCGACAACGGCAAGCGCAGGCTCGTCACGTAGGGAGGTTCGCGCATGGTAACAGCAAAGGCCAGCCAGATGGCAGCCAGACCCGCACATCCAAGGAACACAACCGACAGACCGCCATGCTGAAACAGCCAGCCGCCAAGTATCCCGCCGAGCGCCGAACCGAGGAACTGGCTGGTGGAATACACGCCCATGGCCGTGCCCTTCCCGCCTGCCGGTGAAACCTTGCTGATCAGCGACGGCAACGAAGCTTCCAGCAGATTGAACGCGGTGAAGAACACCACCGTGCCGATCACCAGAGCCCGCAAGCTGTCACCGAACTGCCAGAAGAATAGCTCAGTGAGCATCAGCGTCAGGACGGCGCCGAGCAAAATTCGTTTCATTTTGCGTTTCTTCTCGCCATAGATGATGAACGGGATCATGGCGAAGAAAGAGATCAGTAGCGCAGTCAGATAAACCCACCAGTGCTGCTCCTTGGGCAGCCCGGCCTTTTCCACCAGCGCCAGCGGCAGGGCGACGAAGCTCGACATCAGCATCGCGTGCAACACAAAAATGCCCAAGTCCAGGCGCAGCAGATCGGGATGTTTGAGCGTCGGCATCAAGGCCTGACGCGCCACTCCGGATTCACGATGGCTCAGCGGCCCGGTGGATTTCGGCACCATGAACATCACGATGACGATGCCGAACAGGGCCATGCCGCCAGTGGCGAGGAACAGTCCGGACAGGCCGAACGCGCGGGTCAGCAACGGCCCGACCACCATGGCCACGGCGAACGACAGACCGATGGTCATACCGATCATGGCCATGGCTTTGGTACGGTGTTGTTCACGGGTCAGGTCGGAAAGCAGTGCCATGACCGCAGCGGAAATCGCCCCGGCGCCCTGCAGGATGCGTCCGGCAATCACGCCCCAGATCGAATCGGCCTGAGCCGCCAGCACACTGCCAAGGGCGAAGACCACCAGCCCGAGGAAAATCACCGGCCGCCGGCCGATACGGTCGGAAATGATCCCGAACGGAATCTGGAAAATCGCCTGGGTCAGGCCGTAAGCGCCAATCGCCAGCCCGATCAGGGCCGGGGTCGCTCCCGCCAGGTCCATGCCGTAGGTCGCCAGTACCGGCAACACCATGAACATGCCAAGCATACGGAAGGCGAACACCAGGGCCAGACCGCTCGCTGCGCGGGTCTCGCCGCTACTCATGCGTTCGCTGTGGGGATCGTGCATGGAAAAACCTCGTGTGAACCGGCGGCGATTCTACCAGTCCCATCGAAAGACGGGGTATATCGCGACGCTATGACGCGTATAGATGAAACTCTCTTCATGCAAGGTAAAAAACCCTTCGTTTGATAGTGTGCATCCATCCAGTATTTGCCCGTATACTCCTACGTTTTCGACGCCCGCCGAGCGAGGCCACTTTGGACAAGATCCTGATACGTGGGGCCCGTACCCACAACCTGAAGAACATCGACCTGACCCTGCCACGGGACAAACTGATCGTCATCACCGGCCTGTCCGGATCCGGCAAGTCGTCCCTGGCCTTCGACACGCTGTACGCCGAAGGTCAGCGCCGCTATGTCGAATCCCTGTCGGCCTACGCCCGACAGTTCCTGTCGATGATGGAAAAACCCGACGTCGACACCATTGAAGGTTTGTCGCCGGCGATCTCCATCGAACAGAAGTCGACCTCGCACAACCCGCGTTCCACGGTCGGCACCATCACCGAAATCTACGACTACCTGCGTCTGCTGTATGCACGCGTCGGTACGCCGCGCTGCCCGGATCACGATATTCCGCTGGAAGCTCAGACCGTCAGCCAGATGGTCGACCTGGTGCTGGCGCAACCGGAGGGCAGCAAACTGATGCTGCTGGCGCCGGTGATCCGCGAGCGCAAAGGCGAGCACTTGTCAGTGTTCGAAGAGCTGCGCGCCCAAGGCTTCGTCCGTGCGCGGGTCAACGGTCGCATCTGCGAACTCGATGAACTGCCGAAACTGGATAAACAGAAGAAGCACTCGATCGATGTGATCGTCGACCGTTTCAAGGTCCGCGCCGACCTGCAGCAGCGTCTGGCCGAATCGTTCGAAACCGCACTGAAGCTGGCGGACGGCATTGCCTTGGTCGCGCCGATGGACGATGAGCCAGGTGAAGAGATGATCTTCTCCGCGCGCTTTGCCTGCCCGATCTGCGGCCATGCCATCAGCGAGCTTGAGCCGAAGCTGTTCTCCTTCAACAACCCGGCCGGCGCCTGCCCGACCTGCGATGGCCTGGGCGTGAAGCAGTTCTTCGACATCAAGCGCCTGGTCAATGGTGAACTGACTCTTGCCGAGGGCGCGATTCGCGGATGGGACAGGCGTAACGTCTATTATTTCCAGATGCTCGGCTCACTGGCCTCGCACTACAAGTTCAGTCTTGAGAAGCCGTTCAACGAGCTGACCGCCGAACAGCAGAAACAGATCCTGCACGGCAGCGGCTCGCAGAATGTCGACTTCAAGTACCTCAATGACCGCGGCGACATCGTCAAACGTTCGCACCCGTTCGAAGGTATCGTGCCGAACCTTGAGCGTCGCTACCGCGAAACCGAATCGGCCAGCGTGCGCGAAGAGCTGGCCAAGTTTCTCAGCACCCAGGCTTGCCCGGATTGCCGCGGCACTCGTCTGCGCCGTGAAGCGCGGCACGTGTGGGTTGGCGAGAAAACCCTGCCGGCAGTGACCAACCTGCCGATTGGCGATGCCTGCGAATACTTCGGCGAGTTGAAGATGACCGGGCGGCGTGGCGAGATCGCCGACAAGATCCTCAAGGAGATCCGCGAGCGCCTGCAATTTCTGGTCAATGTCGGCCTCGACTATCTGTCGCTGGATCGCAGCGCCGACACCCTGTCCGGCGGCGAGGCGCAACGCATTCGTCTGGCCAGCCAGATCGGCGCAGGTCTGGTCGGGGTGCTGTACATCCTCGACGAGCCGTCCATTGGCCTGCATCAGCGCGATAACGACCGGTTGCTCGGCACCCTCAAGCACCTACGCGACATCGGCAACACGGTGATCGTGGTCGAGCACGACGAAGACGCGATTCGTCTGGCCGATTATGTGGTGGATATCGGGCCGGGCGCCGGGGTGCACGGCGGGCAGATCGTGGCTGAAGGCACGCCGGCCGAAGTCATGGCGCACCCGGATTCCCTGACCGGTAAATACCTGTCGGGGCGGGTGAAGATCGAAGTGCCGGCCAAACGCACGCCGCGTAACAAGAAGCTGACGCTGTCGCTCAAGGGCGCGCGCGGCAACAACCTGCGCAACGTCGATCTGGAAATCCCGATCGGCCTGCTGACCTGCGTGACCGGTGTTTCCGGCTCGGGCAAATCGACGCTGATCAACAACACGCTGTTCCCGTTGAGCGCTACTGCACTCAATGGTGCGACCACGCTGGAAGCGGCCGCGCACGACAGCATCAAAGGCCTGGAACATCTCGACAAAGTCGTCGATATCGACCAAAGCCCGATCGGCCGTACGCCGCGTTCCAACCCGGCGACCTACACCGGGCTGTTCACACCGATCCGCGAACTGTTCGCCGGTGTACCCGAGTCGCGCTCCCGTGGTTATGGCCCGGGACGTTTCTCGTTCAACGTCAAAGGCGGTCGCTGTGAGGCGTGTCAGGGCGACGGTCTGATCAAAGTGGAAATGCACTTCCTGCCGGACATTTACGTGCCGTGCGATGTGTGCAAGAGCAAGCGCTACAACCGCGAAACCCTTGAGATCAAATACAAGGGCAAGAGCATCCACGAAACCCTCGAGATGACCATCGAGGAGGCGCGGGAGTTCTTCGACGCGGTACCGGCGCTTGCACGCAAGCTACAGACGTTGATGGATGTGGGCCTGTCGTACATCAAGCTCGGGCAGTCGGCAACCACGCTGTCCGGTGGTGAAGCGCAGCGGGTCAAGCTGTCACGCGAGCTGTCCAAGCGCGACACCGGCAAAACTCTGTATATCCTCGATGAGCCGACCACCGGTCTGCACTTCGCGGATATCCAGCAACTGCTCGACGTGCTGCATCGCCTGCGCGACCACGGCAATACCGTGGTGGTGATCGAGCACAATCTGGACGTGATCAAGACTGCCGACTGGCTGGTGGATCTGGGGCCGGAGGGCGGCTCCAAGGGTGGTCAGATCATCGCCACCGGTACGCCGGAGGAAGTGGCCGAGATGAAGCAGTCTCACACCGGTCATTACCTCAAGCCATTGCTGATTCGCGATCGGGCTTGATCTCCGGGCATGAAAAAGCCCCTGTCACTTCACCCGTGACAGGGGCTTTTTTGTGTCTGTGCAATCAGGTGTGAGATTGCAGGTAATTCTCGAGACCGATGAGCTTGATCAGGCCCAACTGCTTTTCCAGCCAGTAGGTGTGATCTTCTTCAGTGTCGTTGAGCTGAACACGCAGGATTTCGCGACTGACATAATCCTTGTGCTGCTCGCACAACTCAATGCCTTTGCACAGAGCGGCGCGGACTTTGTACTCGAGACGCAGATCGGCTTCGAGCATCTCCGGGACGGTGGTGCCGACGTCGAGATCGTCCGGGCGCATGCGCGGTGTGCCTTCGAGCATCAGGATCCGGCGCATCAGTGCGTCGGCGTGACCGGCCTCTTCTTCCATCTCGTGGTTGATTCGTTCGTAGAGCTTGGTGAAACCCCAGTCCTCATACATCCGCGAGTGAACAAAATATTGGTCACGCGCGGCCAGTTCGCCGGTCAGCAACGTGTTGAGGTAATCGATTACGTCTGGGTGGCCTTGCATCGCCCTACATCTCCCTGCTTGAAAGTCTGTAGTTTGAACCAAGCTGACCGGAAGGTCACCCCGTTTCGCGCAATAAAAGCGAAGATATTCTGAGAAAACCAGCCTAAATAACGCAAAAACCGCCCCAATGAGGGCGGTTCTGCTTCTCGTTTAGACTTCGTTAAGCTGTACGTCGAGCAGCTTTGCGATTGCTTCTCCATACGCCGGATCGGCCTTATAGAAATGCTGCAACTGACGATCAACCACATCAGGTGAAACACCGCTCATGGCGCCGGCGATATTGCTGACCAGCAAGGCTTTCTGCTCGTCGCTCATCAGACGGAACAGCGCACCGGCGTGGCTGTAGTAATCGGTGTCTTCGCGATGATCGTAACGGTCAGCAGCACCACTCAATGCCAGTGCAGGCTCGGCGTAGTGCGGAGCTTGCTTCGGTGATTCAATGTAGCTGTTCGGTTCGTAGTTAGGTGCTGCACCACCATTGCTGCCGAAGGCCATCGAGCCGTCGCGCTGGTACGTATTCACCGGGCTGCGCGGCGCATTCACCGGTAATTGTTGGTGGTTTGTGCCCACGCGATAGCGATGTGCATCGGCGTAGGCGAACACGCGGCCTTGCAGCATGCGATCCGGCGACAGACCGACACCTGGCACCATGTTGCTCGGACCGAATGCGGCTTGCTCGACCTCGGCAAAGTAGTTCAGCGGGTTGCGGTTCAGCTCCAGTTCGCCGACTTCGATCAGCGGAAACTCCTTTTGCGACCAGGTCTTGGTCACGTCGAACGGGTTCTCATAGTGCGCTGCAGCCTGAGCCTCGGTCATGATCTGAATGCATACGCGCCATTTCGGGAAGTCGCCACGCTCGATGGCTTCGAACAGATCACGCTGAGCGTAATCCGGATCGGTACCCGCCAGGCGCGCAGCATCGGCCGGTGCCAGGTTCTTGATGCCTTGCTTGGTTTTGTAGTGCCACTTCACCCAGTGACGCTCACCTTTTGCATTGATCAGACTGTAGGTGTGGCTGCCGAAGCCGTGCATGTGACGGTAGCCATCGGGAATGCCGCGATCCGAAAACAGAATGGTCACTTGATGCAGTGCTTCCGGCGAATGCGACCAGAAGTCCCACATCATCTGGGCGCTTTTCAGGTTGCTCTGCGGCAGACGTTTCTGCGTGTGGATAAAGTCGGGAAACTTCAGTGGATCACGAATGAAGAAAACAGGGGTGTTGTTGCCAACGATGTCCCAGTTGCCCTCTTCGGTGTAGAACTTGAGGGCGAACCCACGTGGATCACGTTCAGTGTCAGCCGAGCCACGTTCGCCGCCTACAGTGGAGAAGCGCAAGAACGTTGGCGTTTGCTTGCCCACGGCCTCAAACAGTTTGGCGCTGGTGTATTCGGTGATATCACGGGTCACGATGAACGTACCGTAAGCACCCGAGCCCTTGGCGTGCACGCGGCGCTCAGGAATGTTTTCACGGTTGAAATGGGCAAGCTTCTCGATCAGATGAAAATCGTCGAGCAGCAGCGGGCCACGGGGGCCGGCGGAGCGAGAATTCTGGTTATCGGCGACAGGTGCGCCACTGGCGGTCGTAAGCGTTTTGATCTGGCTCATACGGTCTTCTTCCTCTGTCAGTCTTGAAACTGCCGGCTAATCGGCTTGCTGGGAAGTATTGATCATCGATGAGACACCTACAAATTCATTAACTTGCAGTCATCGATAGATAATTACTAATTATGTTTCCCTGCACATAGTGGCAACACAACAATGTCAGAAGCTTGTACGAACAGCGCATTTCTTGCGGGCACAAAAAACCGGGCACTAGGCCCGGTTTTTCGTTTCAGACTGACGTCTTACTCGGCGGATACAGCTTCGCCAGCAGTAGCACGATCAACCAACTCGACGTACGCCATAGGCGCGTTGTCGCCAGCGCGGAAGCCGCACTTGAGGATGCGCAGGTAGCCACCCTCACGGGTAGCGTAACGCTTGCCCAGGTCGTTGAAGAGCTTACCAACGATAGCTTTCGAACGAGTACGGTCGAAAGCCAGACGGCGGTTAGCCAGGCTGTCTGTCTTGGCCAGAGTGATCAGCGGCTCGGCAACGCGGCGCAGTTCTTTGGCTTTTGGCAGAGTAGTCTTGATCAGCTCGTGCTCGAACAACGACACCGCCATGTTCTGGAACATGGCCTTGCGGTGCGAGCTGGTGCGGCTCAGGTGACGCCCACTTTTACGATGACGCATGGTTCATTCCTTACCAAACACTACGTTCGGTGATTACGACGATCAGGCAGTCGCCTTGTCGTCCTTCTTAAGACTTGCAGGCGGCCAGTTGTCGAGGCGCATGCCGAGGGACAGACCGCGGGAGGCCAGAACGTCCTTGATTTCAGTCAAGGATTTCTTGCCCAGGTTCGGAGTCTTCAACAGCTCTACTTCGGTACGCTGAATCAGGTCGCCGATGTAGTAGATGTTTTCCGCCTTAAGGCAGTTAGCCGAACGTACAGTCAGTTCCAGATCGTCAACCGGGCGAAGCAGGATCGGATCGATCTCGTCTTCCTGCTCGACAACCACTGGCTCACTGTCACCTTTGAGGTCGACGAACGCAGCCAACTGCTGTTGCAGGATGGTTGCAGCGCGGCGGATAGCCTCTTCAGGATCCAGGGTACCGTTGGTTTCCAGATCAATAACCAGCTTGTCCAGGTTGGTACGCTGCTCGACACGGGCGTTTTCCACCACGTATGCGATACGGCGAACCGGGCTGAACGAAGAGTCGAGCTGCAAGCGACCAATGCTGCGGCTTTCGTCTTCATCGCTCTGACGCGAGTCGGCTGGTTCATAACCACGACCACGAGCTACGGTGAGCTTCATGTTCAGGGCGCCGTTAGACGCCAGGTTAGCGATTACGTGATCGGGGTTAACGATCTCGACATCATGATCCAGCTGAATATCGGCAGCGGTAACCACCCCCGAACCCTTCTTCGACAAGGTCAGCGTAACTTCGTCACGACCGTGCAGCTTGATGGCCAGACCTTTAAGGTTCAACAGGATTTCAATTACGTCTTCCTGTACACCTTCGATGGCGCTGTACTCGTGGAGCACACCGTCAATCTCGGCCTCGACTACTGCGCAGCCGGGCATTGAGGACAACAGGATGCGGCGCAGCGCGTTGCCCAGGGTGTGGCCAAAACCACGCTCGAGAGGCTCGAGAGTGATCTTGGCGCGGGTTGGACTGACAACCTGCACATCAATGTGGCGGGGTGTCAGGAACTCATTTACCGAAATCTGCATGGATGCACCTATTTTCTAGCCCTTACTTGGAGTAGAGCTCGACAATCAGGCTTTCGTTGATGTCGGCGGACAGATCACTGCGAGCAGGAACGTTCTTGAAAACGCCCGACTTCTTCTCAGTGTCTACTTCTACCCATTCTACGCGGCCACGTTGGGCACACAGATCGAGAGCTTGGACAATGCGAAGTTGGTTTTTTGCTTTCTCGCGAACTGCGACCACGTCACCAGCACGAACCTGATACGACGGAACGTTTACGGTCTGACCGTTAACGCTGATCGACTTGTGCGATACCAGCTGACGGGATTCGGCACGAGTCGAACCAAAGCCCATACGGTATACAACGTTGTCCAGACGGCATTCGAGCAGTTGCAGCAGGTTTTCACCGGTTGCACCTTTCTTGCCAGCAGCTTCTTTGTAGTAGCCGCTGAACTGACGCTCGAGAACGCCGTAGATACGACGAACCTTCTGCTTTTCACGCAGTTGGGTGCCGTAGTCGGACTGGCGACCGCGGCGTTGGCCGTGGATACCAGGTGCTGCTTCAATGTTGCACTTCGATTCGATCGCGCGCACGCCGCTCTTCAGGAAGAGATCGGTGCCTTCGCGACGAGCGAGTTTGCATTTTGGACCAATGTAACGAGCCATTCTTTACAATCTCCTGGATTACACGCGGCGCTTCTTCGGCGGACGGCACCCGTTGTGCGGGATTGGCGTCACGTCGGTGATGCTGGCGATCTTGTAGCCACAGCCGTTCAAAGCGCGGACTGCGGATTCACGACCTGGACCTGGACCCTTGACGTTAACGTCGAGGTTTTTCAGGCCGTATTCCAGCGCAGCTTGACCAGCACGCTCAGCAGCTACTTGAGCAGCGAACGGAGTGGACTTGCGGGAACCGCGGAAACCCGAACCACCGGAGGTAGCCCAGGAAAGAGCGTTACCTTGACGGTCGGTAATGGTCACGATGGTGTTGTTAAAAGAAGCATGGATGTGGGCGATGCCATCAACCACTGTCTTTTTAACTTTTTTACGAGGACGAGCAGCAGGTTTTGCCATGATTAAATTCCTGTCGATTCGCTGGGGCGATTACTTGCGGATCGGCTTACGCGGACCTTTACGGGTACGCGCGTTGGTCTTGGTACGCTGACCGCGTACTGGAAGACCGCGACGATGACGCAGACCGCGATAGCAACCGAGGTCCATCAAGCGCTTGATTTTCATGTTGATTTCGCGACGCAGGTCACCTTCAGTGGTGAACTTCGCCACTTCGCCACGCAGCTGTTCAATTTGCTCGTCGCTCAGATCTTTGATCTTTGCTGCTGGGTTTACCCCAGTGTCTGCACAGATTTTCTGCGCAGTAGTGCGACCGACACCATAGATGTAGGTCAGCGAGATAACAGTATGCTTGTTATCTGGAATGTTAACGCCTGCAATACGGGCCATTCAGTGGGACTCCAATTGACAGCTACCTACGCCCCGGAAGCCAAGAAATAGGGCGCGAGATAATATCGCTGTAATAACAAATAATCAACCCGGCAGCGCACTAGCTGCCGGGCTTGAAGCACAATCACACTCAGCCTTGGCGCTGTTTGTGACGCGGTTCCGCGCTGCAAATTACTCGAACAACACCTTCGCGGCGAATAATCTTGCAGTTACGGCACAGCTTTTTCACCGATGCACGAACTTTCATCACCAACTCCTCGAACCTTATGGGTACTCAGCGCAACATGCCGCTGCCGTAACCCTTCAGGTTGGCTTTCTTCATCAGGGATTCGTACTGGTGCGAAACGAGGTGCGATTGTACTTGGGACATGAAGTCCATCACAACCACGACCACGATCAGCAACGAGGTCCCGCCAAGGTAGAACGGAACGTTTGCTGCAACCACCAGGAATTGGGGCAACAGGCACACGGCCGTCATGTAAAGAGCACCGAACATGGTCAAGCGAGTCAGAACGCCATCAATATAGCGTGCAGACTGCTCACCTGGACGGATGCCCGGAATAAAGGCACCGGACTTCTTCAGGTTTTCCGCTACGTCTTTCGGATTGAACATCAACGCCGTATAGAAGAAGCAGAAGAAAATAATCCCTGCACTAAACAGCAGAATATTCAACGGCTGACCAGGAGCGATCGACTGCGAGATGTCCTGCAACCAGCCCATACCTTCAGACTGACCAAACCAGGCACCCAACGAAGCCGGGAACAGCAAAATGCTGCTCGCGAAAATAGCCGGAATAACACCGGCCATGTTCACCTTCAGCGGCAAGTGGCTTGTCTGCGCAGCAAAAACCTTGCGGCCCTGCTGACGCTTGGCGTAGTGAACAGCGATACGACGCTGGCCACGCTCAATGAACACCACGAAACCGATAATCGCTACTGCCAGCAAACCGATGGCAACCAAGGCGAAGATATTGATATCACCCTGACGCGCAGACTCGAAAGACTGCCCGATTGCTCTCGGAAGACCGGCGACGATACCCGAAAAAATCAACATCGAGATACCGTTGCCTACACCACGCTCAGTAATCTGCTCACCCAGCCACATCATGAACATCGCACCAGCCACGAAAGTGGATACCGCGACGAAATGGAAGCCAAAGTCACCAGTGAACGCAACGCCCTGCCCCGCCAGACCAATGGACATGCCAATAGCCTGAACGAGAGCGAGGACGACGGTGCCGTAGCGGGTGTACTGGCTGATCTTGCGACGGCCAGCTTCACCTTCCTTCTTCAACTGCTCCAGCTGCGGGCTGACGGCGGTCATCAATTGCATGATGATCGATGCCGAAATGTACGGCATGATCCCCAGTGCAAAGATGCTCATCCGTTCCAGCGCGCCGCCGGAGAACATGTTGAACAAGCTAAGAATGGTCCCCTCATTCTGTCGAAACAGGTCTGCGAGTCGGTCCGGGTTGATACCTGGAACCGGGATGTGTGCGCCTATTCGGTAGACGATAATCGCCAGGAACAGAAAACGCAGACGAGCCCAGAGTTCAGACATACCGCCTTTGCCGAGCGCAGAGAGAGCACCTTGCTTAGCCATTTATTCCTCGAACTTGCCGCCAGCTGCTTCGATAGCCGCACGCGCACCTTTGGTGGCGCCGATTCCCTTGCCGATAGTGACAGCGCGAGTCACTTCACCGGACAGCATGATTTTCACACGCTGTACGTTGACGTTGATCACGTTGGCATCTTTCAGGGACTGCACGGTGACGATGTCGCCTTCCACTTTGGCCAGCTCGGACAGACGCACTTCTGCGCGGTCCATGGCTTTCAGGGAAACGAAACCGAACTTCGGCAGGCGACGATGCAGCGGCTGTTGACCGCCTTCAAAGCCTGGAGCAATAGTGCCACCGGAGCGGGAGGTTTGACCTTTGTGGCCACGGCCACCAGTCTTACCCAAACCGCTACCGATACCACGGCCCGGACGATGCTTTTCGCGACGGGAACCCGGCGCTGGACTCAGATCATTGAGTTTCATCGATTAACCCTCGACACGCAGCATGTAGTAAGCCTTGTTGATCATCCCGCGATTCTCGGGAGTATCCTGGACTTCTACAGTGTGACCGATGCGACGCAGACCCAGACCCTTAACGCACAGTTTGTGGTTAGGGATGCGGCCGGTCATGCTTTTGATCAGCGTAACTTTAACGGTAGCCATGATCAGAAGATCTCCTTGACAGTCAGGCCACGCTTGGCAGCGATGGACTCAGGAGATTGCATGGCTTTCAGACCTTTGAAAGTGGCGTGAACCACGTTTACCGGGTTAGTCGAGCCGTAGCACTTGGCCAGAACGTTCTGAACGCCAGCAACTTCGAGGACAGCACGCATAGCGCCGCCAGCGATGATACCGGTACCTTCAGAAGCAGGCTGCATGTACACCTTCGAAGCGCCGTGAGCGGACTTCATTGCGTACTGCAGGGTAGTGCCGTTCAGGTCAACTTGAATCATGTTGCGGCGAGCAGCTTCCATTGCCTTCTGGATCGCAGCAGGCACTTCACGCGACTTGCCACGGCCGAAGCCAACACGCCCTTTACCATCACCAACCACGGTCAACGCGGTGAAAGTGAAGATACGGCCGCCTTTAACGGTTTTGGCTACGCGGTTAACTTGAACCAGCTTCTCAATGTAGCCTTCGTCGCGCTTTTGGTCGTTATTTGACATAACTTAGAACTCCAGCCCAGCTTCACGAGCAGCATCAGCCAGCGCTTTAACGCGGCCATGGTACTTGAAGCCAGAGCGGTCGAAAGCCACTTGCGAGACGCCAGCGGCCTTAGCACGCGTAGCGACCAGCTGGCCAACCTTTGTGGCCGCGTCGATGTTGCCAGTGGCGCCATCACGCAGTTCTTTATCCAAAGTCGAGGCGCTTGCCAGGACTTTGTTGCCGTCGGCCGAGATGACCTGGGCGTAGATGTGCTGCGACGAGCGGAACACGCAGAGACGCACGACTTCGAGTTCGTGCATTTTCAGGCGTGCTTTGCGAGCGCGACGCAGTCGAGTAACTTTTTTGTCGGTCATTTGCTATGCCCTACTTCTTCTTGGCTTCTTTACGACGGACGACTTCGTCCGCGTAGCGCACACCTTTGCCTTTGTACGGCTCTGGTGGACGGAAGTCGCGGATCTCAGCGGCCACTTGACCTACCAGCTGTTTATCGATGCCCTTGATCAGGATATCGGTCTGGCTAGGAGTCTCAGCGGTGATGCCTTGCGGCAGTTCGTAATCCACTGGGTGCGAGAAGCCAAGAGCCAGGTTCAGCACCTGACCTTTTGCTTGCGCTTTGTAACCAACACCGACCAGCTGGAGCTTGCGCTCGAAGCCTTGGCTTACGCCCTGGACCATGTTGTTTACCAACGCACGCGTGGTACCGGCCATTGCGCGAGTCTGTTGATCGCCATTGCGAGCAGCGAAACGCAGCTCACCAGCTTCTTCAACGATCTCAACGGACGAATGGATGTTCAGTTCAAGAGTACCCTTGGCACCCTTCACCGAAAGCTGTTGGCCTGCGAATTTTACTTCGACACCGGCTGGCAGCTTAACGGGGTTCTTAGCGACGCGAGACATGCTTATCCCCCCTTAGAACACAGTGCAAAGAACTTCGCCGCCGACACCGGCAGCGCGCGCAGCACGATCCGTCATCACACCTTTGTTGGTGGAGACGATAGACACGCCAAGACCGCCACGAACTTTCGGCAGATCTTCAACGGACTTGTACTGACGCAGGCCTGGACGACTAACGCGCTTCACTTCCTCGATGACCGGACGGCCTTCGAAGTATTTCAGCGAGATGGACAACGACGGCTTAGCGTCGGTGGTGATCTGAAAATCCGCGATGTAACCTTCGTCCTTCAGGACTTTTGCTACAGCCACCTTCAACGTGGAAGACGGCATGCTTACGACAGACTTTTCAGCCATCTGGGCATTACGGATTCGAGTTAGCATGTCCGCTAACGGGTCCTGCATACTCATGGGCTAGACGCTCCTAATACAGAAAAATTAGCCTTGCGGCTACTACATGTCGCCGAGAAACTCCGGGCATGAAAAACACGGGCTCAGGCGAGCCGGTCATTCTAGACACACCCCAGAAATGAATCAAGCCCCAAAAGGGGCTTGATTCAGATTCA
Source organism: Pseudomonas sp. FW305-3-2-15-E-TSA4 (assembly GCF_058787295.1). Lineage (NCBI taxonomy): Bacteria > Pseudomonadati > Pseudomonadota > Gammaproteobacteria > Pseudomonadales > Pseudomonadaceae > Pseudomonas > Pseudomonas sp. FW305-3-2-15-E-TSA4. Next base: position 239,263 of record NZ_JBYSZP010000011.1, read on the forward strand.
AGGCCACCGATGGTCAGGTTCTTGCGAACCCGACCATCAAGGCTTTGACAGCGATTACCAGCTGGCTTTAACCAGACCTGGAACGTCACCACGCATTGCCGCTTCACGCAGTTTGTTACGGCCCAGGCCGAACTTGCGGTAAACGCCGTGCGGACGACCAGTCAGGCGGCAACGGTTACGCATGCGCGAAGCGCTTGCGTCACGTGGTTGCTTCTGCAGAGCTACGGTAGCTTCCCAACGCGCTTCTGGACTTGCGTTCAGATCAACGATGATAGCTTTCAGCACTGCACGCTTGGTGGCGTACTTGGCAACAGTGAGCTGACGCTTCAGCTCACGGTTTTTCATGCTCTTCTTGGCCATTTTCCTACTCCAATCAGTTGCGGAACGGGAATTTGAAAGCACGCAGCAGAGCGCGGCCTTCATCATCGTTCTTGGCAGTGGTGGTCAGGGTAATGTCCAGACCGCGGAGAGCATCGATCTTGTCGTAGTCGATTTCCGGGAAAATGATCTGCTCTTTCACGCCCATGCTGTAGTTGCCACGACCATCGAAGGACTTGGCATTCAGGCCGCGGAAGTCGCGAACCCGAGGCAGGGAGATCGACAGCAGACGATCCAGGAACTCGTACATACGCTCACGGCGCAGAGTCACTTTGACGCCGATCGGCCATCCTTCACGGACTTTAAAGCCAGCGATGGATTTACGAGCGTAGGTCACAACGACTTTTTGGCCGGTGATCTTTTCCAGGTCAGCAACAGCGTGCTCGATGACTTTTTTGTCGCCGATCGCTTCGCCCAGACCCATGTTCAGGGTGATTTTGGTAACGCGCGGAACTTCCATCACGTTCGAAAGCTTAAGTTCTTCCTTAAGTTTCGGAGCAATTTCCTTCCGGTAAATCTCTTTTAGTCGTGCCATGGTCTTCTACCTAGCAGTGTTCAAGCATCAACCGCTTTTTGGGTCGACTTGAAGACACGAATTTTCTTACCGTCTTCTACTTTGAAACCAACGCGGTCAGCCTTGTTGGTTTCGCCGTTGAAGATGGCGACGTTGGAAGCGTGCAGTGGCGCTTCTTTCTCGACGATACCGCCCTGTACGCCCGACATCGGGTTAGGCTTGGTATGACGCTTGACCAGGTTCAGACCACCAACAACCAGACGGTTGTCAGCAAGAACCTTCAGCACCTTACCGCGCTTACCTTTGTCTTTGCCGGCGATCACGATGATCTCGTCGTCACGACGAATCTTTTGCATGTCGGATCTCCTTACAGCACTTCTGGGGCGAGCGAGACGATCTTCATGAACTTCTCAGTACGAAGTTCACGGGTCACTGGCCCAAAGATACGGGTGCCGATCGGCTCTTGCTTGTTGTTCAGAAGAACAGCAGCGTTGCCATCAAAGCGGATAATGGAGCCATCAGCACGACGTACGCCGTGACGAGTGCGGACTACAACAGCAGTCATCACTTGGCCTTTTTTCACTTTACCGCGAGGAATTGCTTCCTTGACGGTAACTTTGATGATGTCACCGATACCAGCGTAACGACGATGGGAGCCACCCAGCACCTTGATGCACATAACGCGGCGAGCGCCGCTGTTATCGGCCACATCGAGCATGGATTGAGTCTGAATCATATAATTTCTCCGACCCCTAGCCCTTAGACTTCCACAGCGCGTTCGAGAACATCAACCAGCGCCCAAGACTTGGTCTTGGCCATCGGACGAGTTTCACGAATAGTGACTTTGTCGCCGATGTGGCACTGATTGGTTTCGTCGTGCGCGTGCAGCTTAGTCGAACGCTTAACGTATTTACCGTAGATCGGGTGCTTAACGCGACGCTCGATCAGAACGGTGATGGTTTTGTCCATCTTGTCGCTGACAACACGGCCAGTCAGCGTACGGACAGTTTTTTCGGCTTCAGCCATGATCACTTACCTGCCTGCTGGTTGAGCACAGTCTTCACGCGAGCGATGTCACGCTTAACTTGCGAGAGCAGATGAGACTGCCCCAACTGGCCAGTTGCTTTCTGCATACGCAGATTGAACTGGTCGCGCAGCAAGCCGAGCAGTTGCTCGTTCAGCTGCTGTGCGGATTTTTCACGAAGTTCATTCGCTTTCATCACATCACCGTCCGTTTAACAAAGGAGGTGGCGAGCGGCAGCTTTGCAGCAGCCAGGGCGAAAGCCTCACGCGCCAGCTCTTCAGAAACACCCTCGATTTCATACAGGACTTTGCCTGGCTGAATCTGGGCAACCCAGTACTCCACGTTACCCTTACCTTTACCCATACGAACCTCGAGAGGTTTCTTGGAGATCGGCTTGTCCGGGAATACACGGATCCAGATCTTGCCACCACGTTTTACGTGACGGGTCAGAGCACGACGCGCTGACTCGATCTGACGAGCGGTGAGACGACCACGAGCAACAGACTTCAGCGCGAACTCGCCGAAGCTGACTTTGCTACCGCGCAGTGCCAGACCACGGTTGTGGCCGGTCATCTGCTTGCGGAACTTCGTACGCTTTGGTTGCAACATTTGGCGTACCCCTTACTTAGCAGCTTTTTTACGAGGCGCTGGTGCTTGTGGCTTCAGCTCTTCTTGGCGACCACCAATTACTTCGCCTTTGAAGATCCAAACCTTTACACCGATCACACCGTAGGTGGTGTGAGCTTCGTAGTTGGCATAGTCGATGTCGGCACGCAGGGTGTGCAGTGGCACACGACCTTCGCGATACCATTCAGTACGTGCGATTTCAGCACCGCCGAGACGACCGCTCACTTGGATTTTGATGCCTTTGGCACCAATGCGCATGGCGTTCTGTACTGCGCGCTTCATAGCGCGACGGAACATTACACGACGCTCCAGCTGCTGAGCTACGCTCTGCGCAACCAGCATACCGTCGAGCTCCGGCTTGCGGATCTCTTCGATATTGATGTGCACAGGCACACCCATTTGCTTGGTCAGGTCCTGACGCAGTTTCTCAACATCTTCACCTTTCTTCCCGATAACGATACCTGGACGAGCGGTGTGGATGGTGATGCGTGCAGTTTGGGCCGGACGATGGATATCGATACGGCTTACGGACGCGCTTTTTAGTTTGTCTTGGAGATACTCACGCACTTTCAGATCTGCGAACAAGTAGTCCGCATAAGTCCGACCGTCTGCGTACCAGACGGAGGTGTGCTCCTTGACGATTCCCAGGCGAATGCCAATGGGATGTACTTTCTGACCCATCTCTTCGACTCCGTTACTTGTCAGCAACCTTGACAGTGATATGGCAAGACCGCTTGACGATGCGATCAGCACGGCCTTTGGCACGTGGCATGATGCGCTTCAGCGAACGCCCTTCGTTGACGAAAACGGTGCTGACCTTCAGGTCATCAACGTCTGCGCCTTCGTTATGCTCGGCGTTGGCTACGGCCGACTCCAGCACTTTCTTCATGATCTCGGCGGCTTTCTTACTGCTGAAAGCCAACAGGTTGAGCGCTTCGCCCACCTTCTTCCCGCGGATCTGGTCGGCGACCAAGCGGGCTTTCTGGGCGGAGATTCGAGCGCCCGACAACTTAGCGGCTACTTCCATTTCCTTACCCCTTAACGCTTGGCTTTCTTGTCAGCCACGTGCCCACGATAAGTGCGGGTACCGGCGAACTCGCCCAGTTTATGGCCAACCATGTCTTCGTTCACGAGAACTGGGACGTGCTGACGGCCGTTGTGTACTGCGATGGTCAGACCGACCATTTGTGGCAGGATCATGGAACGACGCGACCAAGTCTTAATTGGTTTGCGATCGTTCTTTTCCGCCGCCACTTCGATCTTCTTCAGTAGGTGAAGATCAATAAAAGGACCTTTTTTCAGAGAACGTGGCACTGTCGTATCCCTCTATTTACTTGCGACGACGGACGATCATTTTGTCGGTACGCTTATTACCACGAGTCTTCGCGCCCTTAGTCGGGAAGCCCCATGGCGATACCGGATGACGACCACCAGAGGTACGACCTTCACCACCACCATGTGGGTGGTCAACCGGGTTCATGGCAACACCACGAACGGTTGGGCGAACGCCACGCCAGCGTTTGGCACCAGCTTTACCCAGCGAACGCAGGCTGTGCTCGGAGTTCGAGACTTCACCCAGGGTCGCACGGCATTCAGCCAGGACTTTACGCATTTCACCGGAACGCAGACGCAGGGTAACGTACACGCCTTCACGAGCGATCAGCTGAGCCGAAGCACCAGCGGAACGAGCGATCTGCGCGCCTTTACCTGGCTTCAGTTCGATGCCGTGTACGGTAGAACCGACTGGAATGTTGCGCAGTTGCAGAGCGTTGCCTGGCTTGATTGGAGCCAGTGCGCCTGCGATCAGCTGGTCGCCAGCACTCACGCCTTTAGGGGCGATGATGTAGCGACGCTCGCCGTCTGCGTAGCAGAGCAGTGCGATGTGAGCAGTACGGTTTGGATCGTATTCGATACGCTCGACAGTGGCGACGATGCCATCTTTGTCGTTGCGACGGAAATCGACCATACGGTAATGCTGCTTATGACCACCACCGATGTGACGAGTGGTAATACGGCCATTGTTGTTACGACCACCAGTCTTCGATTTTTTCTCGAGCAGCGGTGCGTGAGGAGCGCCTTTATGCAGCTCCTGATTGACCACCTTGACCACAAAACGGCGGCCAGGGGAAGTCGGTTTGCATTTAACGATTGCCATGATGCACCCCTTCCTTACTCAGCACTGCTGCTGAAATCGAGATCTTGGCCTGGCTGAAGGGAGATAACTGCCTTCTTCCAGTCATTACGCTTGCCCAGACCGCGAGCAGTGCGCTTGCTCTTACCCAGAACGTTCAGGGTAGTGACGCGCTCTACTTTCACGCTGAACAGGCTTTCGACGGCCTTCTTGATTTCCAGCTTGGTTGCATCAGTAGCAACCTTGAAAACGAACTGGCCTTTCTTGTCTGCCAGAACCGTAGCCTTCTCGGAAACGTGCGGGCCAAGCAGAACTTTAAATACGCGTTCCTGGTTCATCCCAGCAGCTCCTCGAATTTCTTCACGGCCGACACGGTGATCAACACCTTGTCGTATGCGATCAGACTAACTGGATCGGAACCTTGCACGTCACGTACATCTACGTGTGGCAGGTTACGAGCAGCCAGGTACAGGTTCTGATCAACAGCGTCCGACACGATGAGAACATCGGTCAGGCTCATGTTGTTCAGCTTGCCCAGCAGATCTTTGGTTTTCGGAGTTTCAACAGCGAAATCCTGAACCACGACCAGACGATCAGTACGCACCAGCTCAGCAAGGATGGAACGCATTGCTGCGCGATACATCTTCTTGTTCAGCTTCTGGGAGTGATCCTGTGGACGAGCTGCGAAAGTGGTACCGCCGCCACGCCAGATTGGGCTACGGATAGTACCGGCACGAGCACGGCCAGTACCTTTCTGACGCCATGGGCGCTTACCGCCACCACGAACGTCGGAACGGGTCTTTTGCTGCTTGCTACCTTGACGACCGCCGGCCATGTAGGCCACGACTGCTTGGTGAACCAGCGTCTCGTTGAACTCGCCGCCAAATGTCAGTTCGGAAACTTCGATCGCTTGAGCGTCATTTACATTTAATTGCATGTCAGCTTCCCCTTAACCGCGAGCCTTGGCTGCTGGACGTACAACCAGGTTGCCGCCAGTAGCGCCAGGAACAGCGCCCTTGACCAACAACAGATTGCGTTCAGCGTCCACGCGCACTACTTCCAGGGACTGCACGGTCACGCGCTCAGCGCCCATATGACCGGACATTTTTTTGCCCTTGAATACACGACCAGGAGTCTGGCACTGGCCGATAGAGCCTGGGACGCGGTGGGATACGGAGTTACCGTGGGTGTTATCTTGCCCGCGGAAATTCCAACGCTTGATCGTACCCTGGAAGCCTTTACCCTTGGACTGACCGGTTACATCAACCAGTTGACCAGCGGCGAAGATTTCAGCGTTGATCAGATCGCCAGCCTGGTACTCGCCTTCTTCAAGACGGAATTCCATGGTGGTGCGACCAGCGGCAACGTTCGCTTTAGCGAAGTGACCAGCTTGAGCTGCTGTTACACGCGAAGCACGACGCTCGCCGACAGTGACTTGCACTGCACGATAGCCATCGGTCTCTTCAGTTTTGAACTGGGTGACGCGATTCGGCTCGATCTCAATGACCGTGACCGGAATGGAGACACCTTCTTCGGTGAAAATACGGGTCATACCGCATTTACGACCGACTACACCAATAGTCATGTTGTAAACCTCATGAGTGTACGGGGCTTTCACCCGCTATGGCCGCCCATTTCAGAGCGTTACACGACCAAGACCGAGTCTTAGCCGAGGCTGATCTGCACTTCCACACCGGCCGCAAGATCAAGCTTCATAAGAGCATCAACGGTTTTATCCGTTGGCTGGACGATGTCCAGAACGCGCTTATGAGTGCGGATTTCGTACTGGTCACGCGCGTCTTTGTTGACGTGCGGGGAAACCAGAACGGTGAACCGCTCTTTACGGGTAGGCAGTGGAATTGGACCACGCACTTGAGCACCAGTACGTTTCGCGGTTTCCACGATTTCCTGGGTTGATTGGTCGATCAGGCGATGGTCGAAAGCCTTCAACCTGATACGGATTTGCTGATTTTGCATTGGATTTCAGACTCCGGCTGCTATTCCCACCGGGCGCAATACGCCCGTTAAAAGGAGGCGCAATTCTATAGACGCCCCAGATAGGTGTCAACCCAATAAAAAAGCCCCCGCTGAGCGGGGGCTTTTTCAATTCATCAAGCAGACTCTATAAAAGAGAATTACTCGATGATTTTGGCTACGACGCCAGCGCCGACGGTACGACCGCCTTCACGGATAGCGAAACGCAGACCATCTTCCATCGCGATGGTTTTGATCAGGGTAACAGTCATCTGAATGTTGTCACCTGGCATTACCATTTCAACGCCTTCTGGCAGCTCGCAGTTACCAGTCACGTCAGTAGTACGGAAGTAGAACTGTGGACGGTAGCCTTTGAAGAACGGAGTGTGACGACCGCCTTCTTCCTTGCTCAGAACGTAAACTTCTGCGGTGAACTTGGTGTGCGGCTTAACCGAACCCGGCTTAACCAGAACCTGACCACGCTCAACGTCGTCACGCTTGGTACCACGCAGCAGAACGCCGCA
>NZ_JBYSZP010000012.1:0-36236 GCF_058787295.1 Pseudomonas sp. FW305-3-2-15-E-TSA4
GTAGGTCATCGTCAAGATTAAATTCCGAAACCCCAATTGCGAAAGCAGTTGGGGTTTTGTTTTGCCCGCAGGAAAGTTCCTACAGCATGCGGTAGGCCCTTCTGGCTGTCACAGCCTGCCGACAGTGCTAAGGTTCTGCCTTGGCTTTTGTACTTTTCCAAGGAAGCTTTTATGCCGGACGCCTCGTCCCTCAACGCTGCATTCATGGTGGTTCAGAGCAATAGCCTGGACGAGCTGCGCAGCCTGGTGGTCAGCATCATGCGGCGCTACCCATTGGCTCCCTTGGAGAATGAAATCGCTCTGGTCCAAAGCAACGGTATCGCCCAATGGCTCAAGCTGGCATTGGCAGAAGATCCTGAAGAGGACGATCTCGGTGGTTGCGGAATAGCCGCTGCCATCGATGTGCAGCTTCCAGGCAGTTTCATGTGGCAGCTCTACCGTATGGTGTTGGGCCGAGACGAAATCCCCGCCACATCCTTGCTCGACAAAGCTCCCCTGACCTGGCGGCTGATGCGCCTGTTGCCGCAAGTGATTGATCGCCCCCATTTCGAACCGCTACAACGCTTCCTCACCCATGACACCGACTTGCGCAAGCGCTACCAGTTGTCCGAGCGCCTGGCAGACCTGTTTGACCAATATCAGGTGTATCGGGCCGACTGGCTCGAAGATTGGGCCGAGGGCCGGCATCAGTTACGTAATGTTCGAGGCGAGATAAAGCCACTGCCTCCAGTCAGTTGCTGGCAGGCTGAATTGTGGCGTGCTCTTTTGGAAGATGTCGGTGAGCAAGGCATGGCCCAGAGCCGCGCCGGTGTTCATCAACGATTTATCGAGTGCATAAATTCCCTCGAACATGCACCAGCAGGACTACCCTCGCGGGTGATCGTGTTCGGTATATCCTCGTTGCCCGCCCAGGTGCTTGAAGCGTTGGCCGGACTCGCACGTTTCAGTCAGGTGCTGTTGTGTGTACACAACCCTTGCCGACACCACTGGGCCGATATCGTCGCCGACAAGGATCTGCTGCGTCATCAATACAAGCGTCAGAGCCGCAAGAACGGCATGCCGGTCGTACTCGATCCTGAAACGTTGCACCAACATGCTCATCCGCTGCTCGCCGCCTGGGGCAAGCAAGGCCGCGACTATATCAACCTGCTCGACAGTTACGATGACCCCAACAGCTATCGCGCGGCGTTTCGTGATGGGCGCATTGATCTGTTCAGCGAAAATCAGCCACATAACATGCTCAACCAACTTCAGGACGACATCCTCGAGTTGCGGCCACTGAATGAAACGCGTGAGCGCTGGCCTGCCGTTGACTTGACGCAGGATGGGTCGATCCGCTTTCACATAGCCCACAGTGCCCAGCGCGAAGTGGAAATCCTTCACGATCAGTTACTCGCACGCTTCAGCGCTAATCCAGATCTGCGCCCACGAGATGTAATTGTGATGGTGCCGGACATCGACAGCTATGCGCCGCATATCCGGGCGGTGTTCGGACAACTGGATCGACATGATCCACGCTTCATTCCATTTACCTTGGCCGACCAGGGCCAGCGGGGCCGCGATCCGTTGCTGATTGCTGTCGAGCACCTGCTGAAGCTGCCCGATAGTCGTTTCCCGGTGAGCGAGATCCTCGATCTGCTCGACGTCCCTGCGTTGCGCGCCCGATTTGGCGTACAAGAGCGTGATTTGCCTACTCTGCATCGCTGGATCGAAGGAGCAGGCGTGCGCTGGGGAATGAACGCCGGGCAACGTGCCGGCCTGGGCTTGCCGGATGAGCTTGAACAGAACAGCTGGCATTTCGGTTTGCGGCGGATGTTGTTGGGGTACGCAGTTGGCAGCTCCAGCGCCTGTGCCGGTATCGAACCCTACGATGAAATCGGTGGTCTGGATGCTGCGTTGATCGGTCCGTTGGTTGCCCTGCTCGATGCATTGGAACTGGCCCATCACGAACTCACTCAAGTCGCTCAGCCCAAGGTGTGGGGCCAGCGCCTGCAAATCCTGATGCAGCTGTTTTTCAAGGCCAGTAATGAGCACGACGATTATCTGCTCACGCAACTTGAGGAGTTGCGCGAAACCTGGCTGCAGACCTGTGAATCCGTTGGGTTGGTCGATGAATTGCCGCTGACGGTGGTTCGCGAAGCCTGGCTCGCGGGGCTGGATCAGGGGCGTCTGTCCCAGCGTTTTCTCGCCGGCGCAGTAAACTTTTGCACGCTGATGCCCATGCGGGCAATCCCGTTCAAGCTTGTCTGTTTGCTGGGGATGAACGATGGCGATTATCCCCGGGCGCAACCCCCGCTGGATTTCGACCTCATGGGCAGTGACTACCGGCCAGGGGACCGTTCCCGGCGTGAAGACGATCGCTATCTGTTGCTCGAGGCGCTCCTGTCTGCGCGCGATCAGCTGTACATCAGTTGGGTCGGACGCAGCATTCGCGACAACAGTGAACGGCCTGCTTCAGTGCTGATCGGGCAGTTGCGCGATCACCTCGCCAGTGGCTGGCGGTCGCTCGATGAGCATCAGGATATGTTGACCTCCATGACCGAGGAGCATCCCCTGCAACCGTTCAGTTCGCGCTATTTCCATGACGGCGATCAACTATTCAGTTATGCCCGTGAATGGCAGGTTTTGCACCAGGTGCATGCGCCACAACATGAGACGGAGCTACTCGCGCCCCATGTTCAGGAGGAGCCGCTGAGTCTGGCTCTGCTGCAGGATTTCTTGCGTAACCCGGTCCGGCACTTTTTCACGCAGCGCCTCAAAGTGTACTTCGAGGCCGCCGAGGCGCCCCTGGCTGACGAAGAACCGTTCGTGCTGGACGCATTGCAACGCTACACACTGAGCGACAGCCTGCTCAACGCCGCACTCCGGCAGCCCGACAATATCGATCGGGCACTCGAAGATCAGGCGCGGCGTTTGCAAAACAGCGGATTGCTGCCCATGGCCGGCTTCGGCGAATGCCTGCAACGAGAGTTGATCGAGCCGTTACCGGACTTGCTGCAACGTTACCAACACCTTCTGGCGTTATGGCCGACACCATTGACCAGCGCGCTCCCGGTCAGTCTTGAGTTGCAGGGCGTGCGTGTTGAAGGCTGGCTCGCCGGTTTGCATCAACGCGCTGACGGTGGCGTGTTGTCGGTCACGACCATTCCCAACAGCATCGGCTCGATCAAAAGTCGAAAATGGCATCGGTTGATCAAGCCGTGGGTCAATCACCTGGTGGCCTGCGCCAGCGGACTTATCCTGACCACGGCACTGGTGGCGAGTGACGATACGCTGCTGCTTGAGCCGCTGGAGAAGGATCGAGCGGTTCGTTTTCTGGGTGATCTGCTGCTCGCCTGGCAGGCCGGCATGCGCCAGCCGCTGCCGATCGCGGTCAAGACGGCCTTCGCCTGGCTTGCGCAGACTGATCCGCTCAAGGCTGAGGCGGCTGCCAGAAAAGCCTACGAAGGCGACGGCCAGACCAGTGAAGGTGAGCGCCGTGAAAGCCCTGCGCTGTCACGCCAATTCGCTGACTTTGACGCATTGAGTGCCGACGAAACATTCTCCGGTTGGTGCGACGCGTTGTATCGCCCCCTGTTTGAAGCGCCATGGCGCTCGTTGGCCAGCGAAGGGGCACGCGCATGAGTACCAAAACACCGCTGGCTCTGGCCTTCCCACTGCACGGCAGTCAACTCATCGAAGCCAGTGCGGGTACCGGCAAGACCTTTACCATTTCTGCTCTCTATCTGCGGCTGATCCTTGGCCACGGCGGCGAATCGAGCGGCTTCGGCCGTGAATTGCTGCCCCCGCAGATTCTTGTGGTGACCTTCACCGATGCCGCCACCAAGGAGCTGCGTGAAAGAATCCGTACGCGACTGGCCGAGGCTGCGCGGTTTTTCCGTGAAGAAACCCCGGCGCCGGATGGCTTGATTGCCGAGCTGCGCGAGCAGTTTGACCCGGCACAATGGCCCGGTTGCGCCAATCGCCTGGACATCGCCGCGCAATGGATGGATGAAGCGGCCGTCTCCACCATCCACAGTTGGTGCCAGCGCATGCTGCGCGAACACGCGTTCGACAGCGGCAGCCTGTTTACCCAGTCCCTGGAAACCGATCACAGCGATCTGCTCGGTGAAGTACTGCGCGATTACTGGCGACTGTTCTGTTACCCGATGCAGGGCGACGCGCTGAACTGGGTTCGCGCTAACTGGGGCGGGCCGGCAGCGTTGTTGCCACGAGTGCGCGGCCTGTTTGGCAGTGAGCGCGACAGTGATGACGGCAAGGCCCCTGCAGAATTGATCAATGAGTGTCTGCAAGAACGGCGTGCCGCGTTGCTCGAGCTGAAGATGCCGTGGCGTCAGTGGGCCGATGAGCTGCTGGTGATCTGTCACGAAGGCGTTGCGAGCAAAGCCGTCGACGGACGCAAGATGCAGGCGCGCTACTTCGAGCCCTGGTTCGAGAAACTCAAGGCGTGGGCCGAAGACGAGGCCATGGAGCAACTGGACATCGGCACCGGTTTCACCCGATTGACCCCTGACGGAATGGCCGAAGCCTGGAAGGGCCAGGCACCGAGTCATCCGGGTCTCGACGCGATGCCGGGGCTCAAGTCGAGCCTCGACGCGCTTCCCACCCCCGATGCCGCCGTATTGCAACATGCGGCGAGATGGGTGGGCGCGCGTTTTGAGGAAGAGAAGCGTCGTCGTGCGGAAATGGGGTTCGACGACATGCTGTTGCGCCTCGATGCGGCGTTGCAATCCGACAGCGGCGAGCGCCTTGCTGCGGTGATCCGCGAGCAGTTTCCGGTTGCTCTGATCGATGAGTTTCAGGACACCGACCCGGTGCAATACCGGATCTTCGAGAGCATCTACCGCATCGAGGACAACAGTCCGGATACCGGTCTGTTCCTGATCGGTGACCCCAAGCAGGCGATCTACGCGTTCCGTGGCGCCGATATCTACACCTACCTGCGTGCGCGTCAGGCCACTGCCGGCCGCCTGCATACGCTGGGCACCAACTTCCGCTCCAGCCATGGCATGGTCAACGCGGTCAATCACGTATTCGAACGCGCCGAGTCCCGCGAGCAGGGACGCGGCGCGTTTTTGTTTCGGGAAAAAACCGGGGAAAACCCGGTGCCGTTCCAGCCTGTTGAGTCTCAGGGGCGTAAAGAGCGGCTGCAGATTGCGGGGCACGATGTCGCGGCACTGAATGTCTGGCACCTGTCGACGGATCAGCCGCTGTCGGGCGCGGTCTATCGCCAGCAATTGGCGGCGGCCTGTGCCAGCGAAATCACCGCGTTGCTCAATGGCGGGCAAACCGGTGCGGCGGGATTTGTCCGCGACGGAGAAGACTTCAGAGGCTTGCGACCCTCTGACATTGCGATTCTGGTACGCGACGGCAAAGAGGCCCAAGCCGTACGCGCAGAACTCGCGGCCCGTGGCGTGCGCAGCGTTTACCTGTCGGACAAGGACTCGGTGTTCGCCGCCCAGGAAGCGCATGACCTGCTCTCCTGGCTCAAGGCCTGCGCGGAGCCGGATGTCGAGCGCTCTCTGAAGGCTGCGCTGGCTTGCATCACTCTCAATCTGCCGTTGGCTGAACTGGAACGATTGAATCAGGACGAGTTGGTCTGGGAAGCCCGGGTCATGCAGTTTCGTGGCTATCGCGAACTGTGGCGCAAGCAAGGTGTGTTGCCGATGTTACGGCGCCTGCTGCACGACTTTCACCTGCCGCAGACCCTGATCGCACGCAGTGATGGCGAGCGGGTACTGACCAACCTTTTGCACTTGTCGGAACTGATGCAGCAGGCTGCCGCTGAGCTTGATGGCGAGCAAGCGCTGATTCGTCATCTGGCCGAGCTTCTGGCGTTGTCCGGTCAGGCCGGCGAAGAGCAGATATTGCGTCTGGAGAGTGACGAGCAACTGGTCAAGGTCGTGACCATTCACAAGTCCAAAGGGCTTGAGTATCCACTGGTGTTCCTGCCTTTCATCTGCTCGGCAAAACCGGTGGATGGCAGTCGCTTGCCGCTGCATTACCACGATGCCTCCGGCAAAGCCCAGGTGACACTGAAGCCGACCGCCGAATTGATCGCCCTGGCGGATGACGAGCGTCTGGCCGAGGACCTGCGTCTGCTCTACGTCGCCCTGACTCGCGCGCAACATGCCTGCTGGCTGGGTGTCACGGACCTCAAACGCGGTAATAACAACGGTTCGGTGCTTCATCTTTCGGCGCTTGGCTATCTCCTGGGTGGCGGCGCAAGGCTGGATGAGTCAACCGGTCTGAGCCGCTGGCTGCAGGATTTGCAACAGAACTGCGCGGCCATCAGTTTGGGGGAGTTGCCTCAAGCCACTCAGGAGATCTACCGGCCCGAGCGTAACGAAGCGATCCTCAGCGCTACATTGGTGCCCAAGCGCAAGGCCAGCGAAAACTGGTGGATTGCCTCCTACAGTGCTTTGCGCATCAGTGACGTATTGAGCGTGGGCAGCGATGAGGCGCCGGACAGTCCACAAGCGCAAAAGCTGTTTGATGATGAGCGCCTCGACCCGGATGCGCCACGCGAGATCGTGGCCGGTGGCGCCGATATTCATCGTTTTCCTCGCGGCCCGAATCCGGGAACCTTTCTTCATGGTCTGCTCGAATGGGCCGGAGACGAAGGTTTTGCCGTTCCTTTTGAAACGCTCAAGGATGCGATTGGCCGGCGCTGCAACCTGCGTGGTTGGGAGGGTTGGATCACCACCCTGAGTGATTGGCTGCAACACTTGCTCAAGTCGTCGCTGCCAACAGGTAGCGGACAGCCTCCGGTGGTTCTCGAGCAACTCAGACAGTACCGCGTCGAGATGGAGTTCTGGTTTGCCAGCCACAAGGTCGATGTTCTCAAACTCGATGAGTGGGTGCGCCAGTACACTCACAACGGTGTGGCACGAGTGGCCGCCGAGCCAGTACAGCTCAACGGCATGTTCAAAGGCTTCATCGACCTGACCTTCGAACATGAAGGGCGCTACTACGTGGCCGACTACAAATCCAACTGGCTGGGTGTCGACGATGCGGCCTATACCGAGCAAGCCATGGAGCGCTCGATTCTCGACAACCGTTATGACCTGCAATACGTGTTGTATCTGCTGGCGTTGCATCGGCAACTGAAGGCGCGGTTGCCTGACTACGATTACGATCGGCATGTCGGTGGTGCGTTGTATGTGTTTCTGCGGGGGACCCGGGCAGACAGTCGCGGCGTGTATTTTGCGCGGCCGCCGCGCGAACTGATCGAGCGCCTGGATCGCCTTTTCCAGGGTAAGCCGGAACCCAAGGCCGAACCCGCATGGGAACAGGGAGTCCTGCTATGAGCCGTACCTTCGCCGATCTGTCATCGGCTATCGACAACCCGTCGAGCCTGGCGCCACTGACCAGTGCCTCGGATCTGCTGATCTTGCTGGAACGCTGGGTCGAGCGAGGCTGGCTTCGTTCGCTGGACAAGGCCTTTATCGGTTTTCTGTACGAACTCGCACCCCAGTCCGATCCACTCGTGTTGCTCGCTGCCGCTCTGACCAGCCATCAACTGGGTCACGGACATGTCTGCCTCGACCTGTTCGAAACCCTCAAGGCCCCGGATTTCGCCCTGTCTTTACCTCCTGAAGGCGATGAGCAAAGTGATGTCTTGCTCCTGCCGTCGCAGTTGCTTGAAACGCTGAATGGCGCCCATTGGTGCAAGGTGCTGGCGAGCAGCGCTCTGGTTGCACTGGCTGCGGACAATAGCGAAGCGGCGCATCAGCGACCGTTGGTGCTGTCCGGCAAGCGTCTGTACCTGCGGCGCTACTGGGCCTATGAGCGGCGTATCGATGCGGCGTTACGCACACGTCTGGCCCAAGGCGAAACGCCGCCGGATGACTTGCCCCAACGTCTCGATGAATTGTTCGGCCCCGCCGGGCCCGGAGCAGTGATCGACTGGCAGAAACTCGCCTGCGCGCTTGCCACTCGGGGAGCCTTCAGCATCATCACGGGCGGCCCGGGAACTGGCAAAACCACCACGGTGGTGCGTCTGCTCGCGCTGCTTCAGGCGCCGGCGGTGGAAGCCGGTCAGCCGTTGCGCATTCGTCTGGCGGCGCCCACCGGCAAGGCTGCTGCGCGGTTGACCGAGTCCATCAGCCAGCAAGTGCAGTCGCTGAAAGTCACCGAAGACGTGCGCGAGAAGATCCCCTGCGACGTGACCACTGTCCATCGTTTGTTGGGCAGCCGGCCCGGCACCCGACACTTCCGCCACCATGCCGGCAACCGCTTGCCGCTGGACGTGCTGGTGGTCGATGAAGCTTCCATGATCGACCTGGAAATGATGGCTAACCTGCTCGATGCGTTGCCGGCGCATGCGCGTCTGGTGTTGCTCGGTGACAAGGATCAACTCGCCTCCGTAGAGGCCGGGGCGGTGCTCGGCGATCTGTGCCGCGATGCCGAGGCAGGCTGGTACAACCCGCAGACCCGGCGGTGGCTGGAGTCGGTCAGTGGAGAGTCCTTGCAGGACAGTGGCTTGCACGAGGACCGCGACGGCTCGCATCCGCTGGCGCAGCAACTGGTGATGCTGCGCCATTCCCGACGCTTCGGTGAAGGCAGCGGCATCGGTCAGCTGGCGCGGCGGGTCAATCAGCAGTTGCCGGAGGAGGCGCGCCAGTTGCTGGCGGCCGGTCACTATGATGACGTGTTTTCCCTGCCGCTCAAGGGCGAACACGATCACACGTTCGAGCGGCTGCTGCTCGACGGTCATGGGGAAGGTCCAAAGGGTTATCGCCACTATCTGAATATCCTGCGCCAACAACGCCCGCCAGCGGAAAGACCGCTGGAGCATCCGGACTGGAGCAACTGGGCGCGGGAAGTGCTGCAGGCGTTCGACACCTTCCAGTTGTTGTGTGCCGTGCGCAAGGGGCCTTGGGGCGTTGAAGGGTTGAATTTGCGGATCACCGAAACGCTGGTCAAGGCACGCCTGATCGAGCATGACCAGCAATGGTACGAAGGCCGGCCGGTGCTGATGACGCGCAACGATTACGGTCTGGGTCTGATGAACGGCGATATTGGCATCGCCCTCAAGTTGCCCGAGCGCGAAGGCCCGGACGCCGGCAAACCGGTGCTGCGCGTGGCCTTTCCGCGTAACGACGGGCAGGGCGGTGTGCGTTTCGTGCTGCCGAGCCGGCTCAACGACGTGGAAACGGTGTACGCGATGACGGTGCACAAATCCCAGGGCTCCGAGTTCGCCCACACCGCGCTGATCCTGCCGGACGCCTTGAATCCGGTGTTGACCAAGGAATTGATCTATACCGGTATTACCCGGGCCAAACACTGGTTCACTTTGATCGAACCCCGGGCCGGCGTGTTTGAAGAGGCGGTGCAGCGCAAGGTCAAGCGCCTGAGCGGATTGATGCTGGAACTGGAGGAAGGTGGCGAGGTTCGGGAATGAAATAGCCTGATGTTCGGTGCCGATTACTGACCAACTGGTCAGCAGCTGCTGTCTCGCTGGTGTTACTGCGCTGTGCTATCGTTGCGGCATCATTTCGGTACGATCCAAGAGAATCCCTGCATGAAGGTGGCTGTCTGGGCGACAGAGCGCGTGGTTCGCTGCAAGCACGCATTGCTTGTCGGTCTGCTCTGTTTGCTGACCGGCGCCGCCATGGCGCAGGCACAGACGCCGGTGGGCATGGCCGAGCAGCGCGCCCAGTCGGTGACGCAGGTTGTGCTGGGCATCCTCAGTTACGCGCGCTGGCCGGTGGAACCCGCACAATTGCGCCTGTGCATCGTCGGCCCCACCGAATACACCGATGACCTGGTCAAAGGCACTACGCAAGCCACCGGTCGTCCGGTGGCTGTGCGCCGACTGCTGGCCGACAACCCGGCGATCGTCAGCGAATGCGATGCGGTGTACATCGGCAAACTCACCGCAGATGAACGCAGTCGGCTGTTCACCTCATTGATCGGCCATCCGGTGCTGAGCATCAGCGAAGGTGGCGATCAGTGCACGGTCGGCAGCCTGTTCTGCCTGCGGGTCGGCGATCAGCAGGTTTCCTTCGAGGTCAATCTCGACTCCGTCGCCCGCAGCGGTGTACGCATCCACCCGAGCGTACTGCAGTTGTCGCGCCGCAAACCGGCGGCACCATGAAGCTGTTTCGTTCCAGGAGCCGCCCGACACTGGGCTCGGTCATCGGCCGCGGCCATTTGATTGTCGCGCTGGTGGCCGTGACGATGGCCAGCGTGTCGCTGACCCTGCTGGGCGTTCTCGCGCTGCGGGTGTACGCCGATCACAACCTGCATCTGATTGCACGTTCGATCAGCTACACCGTGGAAGCGGCGGTGGTGTTCAACGATAAGGACGCCGCCACCGAAGCGCTGGCCTTGATCGCGTCCACCGAAGAGGTGGCGGATGCCCAGGTGTTCGACACTCAGGGGCAGTTGCTGGCGCGTTGGCAGCGGCCCGAAAACGGTCTGTTTTCCCAACTGGAAATGCAGGCTGCCCGGACCATTCTGGAAAAGCCGATCAGCCTGCCGATCGTGCATCAGGATCGTGAAATCGGACGCATCCTGCTGGTCGGTCACGGCGGTAGCCTGATGCGCTTCTTGCTCAGCGGTCTGGCGGGGATCATTCTCTGCACCGCAATCAGTGCCTGGGTCGCGCTGTATCTGGCGCGCCGACAGCTGCGCAGCATTACCGGCCCGCTTCGCAGCCTCGCGGCGGTGGCTCATGCCGCCCGCAGCGAGCGTGCGCTGGATCGCCGGGTACCACCGGCGCAGATCGCCGAGCTCGACAACCTCGGCAACGACTTCAATGCCCTGCTCGACGAACTCGAATCCTGGCAGACACATCTGCAAAGCGAGAACGAAACCCTCGCCCATCAGGCCAGCCACGACAGCCTCACCGGTTTGCCCAACCGGGCGTTTTTCGAGGGGCGATTGATTCGCGCCTTGCGCAACGCCGGCAAGCTCAATGAGCGGGTGGCGGTGCTGTTTCTCGACAGCGACCGCTTCAAAGGCATCAATGACAACTTCGGTCACGCCGCTGGCGACGCGGTGCTGGTGGCGGTCGCCAATCGGATCCGCGCGCAACTGCGTGAAGAGGATCTGGTGGCGCGGCTCGGCGGCGACGAGTTCGCCGTACTGCTCGCGCCGCTGCACAAGATCGAGGACGCCGAGCGCATTGCCGACAAGATTCTCGCCAGCATGGACATGCCCATCGCGCTGCCGGGCGACACCAGTGTGGTGACGTCGCTCAGTATCGGCATTGCGGTTTTCCCCGATCATGGCGCCACGCCAGGTGCCTTGCTCAACGCCGCCGACGCCGCGATGTATCAGGCCAAGCGCCTGTCGCGTGGCGCTCAATTCACTGCCGGGTCGGAGAGCCCGGTCGTCAATCTGCAAACCAGGAGCTGATTCCCGTGTTCACATTTCCCGCTCGACTGTTTTCCGTCTTGCTGATGATCGCCGTACTGGCGCTGACCGGGTGCCAGACCGCACCGCAGAAAGGCCTGACCCCGGCGCAGATCGCCGTCCTCAAACAACAAGGCTTCGAAGCGACCGACGAGGGCTGGGAGTTTGGCCTGTCCGGCAAAGTGCTGTTTGGCAGCGATATCGAAAGCCTGAACAACCAGAGCACCGAAATCGTCGAACGCATCGGCAAGGCACTGCTCGGCGTCGGTATCGAGCGGGTGCGGGTCGACGGTCATACCGATGCCTCGGGCAAGGAAACCTACAACCAGCAACTGTCGCTGCGTCGGGCCAAAAGCGTGGCCAAAGTGCTGACCACCGTCGGTATGAAGGAAGAGAACATTCAGCTGCGCGGACTGGGCAGCAGCGAGCCGGTGGCGTCCAATGACACTGCCGCCGGACGCACCGAAAATCGCCGGGTGTCGATTGTGGTCAGCGCCGATTAATCGGCAAACCGCATCTCGCGGGTCTGCCCCATCAGCAGACCCTGATTACGCTCGGTCACCTCACGGATGTAATCCCACAATAGGGTGATCCGCTTTAACTTCCGAAGATCCTCCCTGCAGTACATCCAGAACTGTCGGGTGATCTCGATTTCCTCGGGCAGCACCGGCAGCAGGCGCGGATCCTGCGCCGCGAGGAAGCAAGGCAGAATCGCCAGTGAACGCCCTTGCTGCGCCGCGACGAACTGCGCGATCACGCTGGTGCTGCGCAGGTTTGCGCTGGCGCCGGGCAGCACGTTCGCCAGGTACAGCAGCTCCGAGCTGAACGCCAGGTCATCCACGTAACTGATGAATTGATGCTTGCCCAAATCGGCCGGGCGGCGGATCGGTGGGTGCTGGTCGAGATAGTCCTGGGTCGCGTACAGCTGCAAGCGGTAGTCGCAGAGTTTGCAGCACACGTACGGGCCGTGTTCCGGGCGTTCCAGGGCAATGACGATGTCGGCTTCGCGTTTGGACAGGCTGATGAAGTGCGGCAGCGGCAGGATGTCCACCGAGATCGCTGGGTAGGCGTCGACGAAGTGGCTCAGTTGCGGGGTGATGAAAAAGCTGCCGAAACCTTCGGTGCAGCCCATGCGTACATGCCCGGAAAGCGCCACACCAGAGCCCGAGACCTGCTCGCAAGCCATGTGCAACGTGCTTTCGATCGACTCGGCATAACCCAGCAGGCGCTGGCCTTCGGTGGTCAGCACAAAACCGCTGGTGCGTGATTTCTCGAACAGCAGCGTACCCAATGCCGCTTCCAGTGAACTGATGCGTCGCGACACGGTGGTGTAGTCGACGGCGAGCCGTTTGGCCGCGGTGCTGGCCTTGCGGGTACGGGCGACTTCGAGGAAAAACTTCAGGTCGTCCCAGTTCAGCGACCCCAGGGAGGTGATGTTTTTTTGCATGATGGACGGGCTTATATGTGCGTTCTTATTAGAAGTTTGCACATCTATACTCCAAAAACAGTCCGACAACCAATTCGTGACACACGCCTCATCTCAAGGCGAACCCTTTCGCCTTGGCTCCTACGATAAAAACAAGTTTCGGAGACCAGCATGAACGCATCGCTTACGCCCAACGAAACCACGGTCCAGAAGGTCAAGCTGCTGATCGACGGCGAGTGGGTCGAATCGCAGACCACCGAGTGGCACGACATCGTCAACCCGGCGACCCAACAAGTGCTGGCCAAGGTTCCGTTCGCCACTGCCGCTGAAGTCGACGCCGCCATCAGTGCCGCGCACCGCGCGTTCCAGACCTGGAAACTGACCCCGATCGGCGCGCGGATGCGCATCATGCTCAAGCTGCAGGCACTGATCCGCGAGCACTCCAAGCGCATCGCCGTAGTGCTGAGCGCCGAGCAGGGCAAGACTATTGCCGACGCCGAGGGCGATATTTTCCGTGGCCTGGAAGTGGTCGAACACGCCTGTTCCATCGGCACCCTGCAAATGGGCGAGTTCGCCGAAAACGTGGCCGGCGGCGTCGATACCTACACCCTGCGCCAGCCAATCGGCGTGTGCGCCGGCATCACCCCGTTCAACTTCCCGGCGATGATTCCGCTGTGGATGTTCCCGATGGCGATCGCTTGCGGCAACACCTTCGTCTTGAAGCCTTCGGAACAGGATCCGCTGTCGACCATGCTGCTGGTGGAGCTGGCGATTGAGGCGGGCGTTCCGGCGGGCGTGCTCAACGTCGTGCACGGTGGCAAGGACGTCGTCGATGGCCTGTGCACCCACAAGGACATCAAAGCCGTATCGTTCGTGGGTTCGACCGCCGTCGGTACGCACGTTTATGACCTGGCCGGCAAGCACGGCAAACGCGTGCAATCGATGATGGGTGCGAAGAACCATGCCGTCGTGCTGCCGGACGCCAATCGCGAGCAAGCGCTGAATGCCTTGGTCGGCGCCGGTTTCGGTGCGGCCGGTCAGCGTTGCATGGCCACCTCGGTGGTGGTGCTGGTTGGTGCGGCGAAACAGTGGCTGCCGGATCTGAAAGCGCTGGCGCAGAAACTCAAGGTCAACGCCGGCAGCGAGGCGGGCACCGATGTCGGCCCGGTGATCTCGAAGAAAGCCAAGGCGCGGATTCTCGATCTGATCGAAAGCGGCATCAAGGAAGGCGCCAAGCTTGAACTCGATGGTCGCGACATCAAGGTGCCGGGCTACGAACAAGGCAACTTCGTCGGCCCGACCCTGTTCTCGGGCGTGACCACTGACATGCAGATCTATACCCAGGAAATCTTCGGCCCGGTGCTGGTGGTGCTGGAAGTCGACACCCTCGATCAGGCCATCGCACTGGTCAACGCCAACCCGTTCGGCAACGGCACGGGCCTGTTCACCCAGAGCGGTGCGGCTGCGCGTAAATTCCAGACGGAAATCGACGTCGGCCAGGTCGGCATCAACATCCCGATTCCGGTACCGGTGCCGTTCTTCAGTTTCACCGGTTCGCGCGGTTCGAAACTCGGCGACCTCGGCCCGTACGGCAAGCAAGTGGTGCAGTTCTACACCCAGACCAAAACGGTTACGGCGCGCTGGTTCGATGACGACAGTGTCAACGACGGCGTGAACACCACCATCAACCTGCGCTGAGGAATCGCCATGAAAATCGCATTTATCGGTCTGGGCAACATGGGCGCGCCGATGGCGCGCAACCTGATCAAGGCCGGCCATTCACTGAATCTGGTCGACCTGAACAAGACGGTGCTGGCGGAGCTTGAGCAACTGGGCGGCACTATCCGCGCCTCGGCCCGTGAAGCAGCCGAAGACGCCGAATTGGTGATCACCATGCTCCCGGCGGCGGTGCATGTGCGCAGCGTCTGGCTCGGTGAGGACGGTGTGCTGGCCGGTATCGGCAAAGGCGTGCCGGCGGTGGATTGCAGCACCATCGATCCGCAAACCGCCCGCGATGTGGCCGCCGCTGCTGCCAAACAAGGCGTGGCCATGGCTGATGCACCGGTCTCAGGCGGCACTGGCGGCGCGACCGCCGGCACGCTGACCTTCATGGTCGGCGCCACTCCGGAACTGTTCGCCACCCTGCAACCGGTGCTGGCGCAGATGGGCCGCAACATCGTGCATTGCGGTGAAGTCGGCACCGGGCAGATCGCCAAGATCTGCAACAACCTGCTGCTGGCGATCTCGATGGTCGGCGTCAGCGAAGCCATGGCGCTGGGCGATGCACTGGGGATCGACACCTCGGTGCTGGCCGGGATCATCAACAGCTCGACCGGGCGTTGCTGGAGTTCGGAAATGTACAACCCGTGGCCGGGCATCGTCGAAACGGCGCCGGCCTCGCGCGGTTATACCGGTGGGTTTGGTGCCGAGCTGATGCTCAAGGATCTGGGGCTGGCGACCGAAGCGGCGCGTCAGGCGCATCAACCGGTGGTGCTCGGCGCGGTGGCGCAGCAGTTGTATCAGGCGATGAGCCAGCGCGGGGAGGGCGGCAAGGACTTCTCGGCGATTATCAACAGCTATCGCAAGCCGCAATAACTTGGACATCAATACTTTTTGTGGCAACGGAGACTTTGTGGTGAGGGGATTTATCCCCGATCGACTGTGTAGCAGTCGCAACCACTGAGCCTGCGTTTCAACTGACACAATGCGGGGGGCGCTTTGCGCCCATCGGGGATAAATCCCCTCGCCACAAATCTCACAGGCGCCACAACCATGGCGTCAGCCAGAATGCAGTAGGTGTTGCCGGGAAATCACGTCGGGTGGTTTCCCGGCTTTTTTGCATCAGGCGAAGACGAAGTATTTGCGCACGGTCTCAACCACTTCCCATGTGCCTTTCATCCCCGGTTCAACCACGAAGATATCGCCTGCGCGCAGATGGATCGACGCCATGCCGTCCGGGGTGATGATGCAGTAGCCTTCCTGGAAATGGCAGTACTCCCACTTCACATAATCGACCCGCCACTTGCCCGGGGTGCAGATCCAGGTGCCCATGATCTTGCTGCCGTCTTCGCTGGTGTAAGCGTTGAGGTTGACGGTGTGCGGGTCACCTTCGAGTTTTTCCCATTTGCAGGCATCGAGTACCGGCAGCGGGTGGGTGTCGCGCAGAACGGTGATGGGGGCGGTCGCGGTCATGAGAACTCCGGGCAGTGGGCGGATGGCAAAGAAACCAACTCGCACCCTATAGCGCCCGGTTGCCGCTCAGTTGTCTGTGCTCGACATCGAGCTGCTCAGAAACGCGCAAACCGTCAAAGGTTTTCCAGCGGGCATTCGACCCGCGCCCGTTCAAGGTCGATTTCGAAACCTTCCAGTTGCGCGTATTGCCGCGTCAGCTCAGCGATGCTGCTGTTGATCTCGCGTTTTTTTGCCTCGATAGCCTGTTGGGCCAGATCCCATGGCATGGCCTCGCCATGATGTGCGGCAAAAATCGTCTGCAATTCCCGGAGCCTGAAGCCCATCTCTTTTGCGCATTTGATGAAGATCAGCAGTTCGATGCTTTGTTGGTCGTACAGGCGATATTTACCTTGGCGCCGGGGCGTGGGCAGCAGACCGATCGACTCGTAGTGGCGAATGCTTTTGATGGTGGTGCCGGCACGTTGCGCGGCTTGGCCGATGTACATAAAAGTCCTTTTTCAATGTGAAACCGTGCGGCGCATTATCGGCAGACTTAGCGGCGGGCGATAGCGTGCGCCTGTTGCAGCCAGCGCTGGCGCTGCCGGTCGCTGGACTCAAGCAGCGGGCCGAAGGTCAGCGTGCGCAGGGGGTTGATACCACAGAACTGCAGGGTGGTCTTGCGCACCTGATGCAGTCCCGGCATCCGGTAGATCCAGCGGTAATACCAGAGTGGCGTGTCCATCGTCACCAGCAAATGCGCGGTGCGCCCCTTGAGCAACTGATCGGGAAAGGGTTTGCCTTTTCGGTATTTGAAGGCGAATCCCGGCAGCAACACCCGATCAAAAAAACCTTTGAGCAGCGCTGGAATGCCGCCCCACCAGATCGGGTAGACCAGCGTCAGATGTTCGGCCCAAAGGATGTCGGATTGCGCGCGGCTCAAGTCTTCTTCCAGCGCTTGAACCTGTTGATACCCCTGGCGCAACACCGGGTCAAAAGCCATCTCTCCCAGGCGTAGCTGACGCACCTGGTGTCCGGCATCGAGCGCTGATTGTGCGTAGCGCTCGGCGAGTGCGGCGCAGAAACTCGTCGCGCCGGGATGGCCGAGAATCAGCAGAATGCGTTTGCCCATGGTCATGCTCCTTGCCGTTGAACGCCAAGGATGAAGTCTGCCCCTCAGGGGAGAGTCAAGGCTTGCAGCAAGGCTTTGGCGTAACCGGGCAGCGCGCTGAAGTCCCGGGCGCAGAGCATCAGCGTGCGGCGGGCCCATGGCTCGTTGAGGGTGATGCTGTTGAATGAGCGCGGCGTCACGCGTTCAATGGCCGCCAGCGGCACGATGGCGAGGCCGGCGCCTCGGGCGACCATGCGCAGCACCCCTTCGAAACCGTCGGCGCGGATCCGCACCTGCATGCGCGAGCCGCTGTGCAGCGCCTGTTCTTCGAGGTAGATCGCCAGCGCGCTGTCGGTGCTCAGACCGACGAAATCGTAGTGCAAAGCGGCGCTGAAACTGACCTCGGCGGCGTCGGCCAGTGGATGTCCGTGCGGCGCGATCAGTCGCAACGGGTCGTCGCGAAACGGCTGGGTCTGCAGATCGGTGGTGTCCACTGCATCGGAGACGATGCCGATATCGGCTGCGCCCTGGCGCAAGGCGTGGATGATGCGGGCGCTGGGCAGTTCCTGCAGATCGATGTCGAGGTTGGGATGCTCGCGCAAAAAGTCCGCGAGCGCTTCCGGCAGGTATTCGGTGATCGCCGTGGTGTTGCACAACAGTCGCACCTGTCCTTTGACGCCCTGCGCGTAGTCGGCCAGATCCTGCTGCATGCGTTCGGCCTGTTGCAGGAGGATGCGCGCGTGGTGGGCCAGTGCCTTGCCGGCGGGTGTCGGGCTCACGCCACGGCGGCCGCGCTGCAGGAACTCGGTGCCCAGCGAGGCTTCCATGGCGCGAATACGTGCACTGGCGGCGGCGAGTGACAGATGGCTGCGGGCGGCGCCGGCGGTGATGTTGCCGGTGTCGAGGATGTGCAGGTAGAGGCGCAGGTCGGTGAGGTCGAAGTGCATGGGGCCGCCTGTGGTTTTTGTGGTGTCTGGGCGGGCCTCTTCGCGAGCAAGCCCGCTCCCACAGTGGATCAGTGGTGAATCCAAAACTGTGGGAGCGGGCTTGCTCGCGAAGGGGCCATCAGCCGCAACGCAATTAGCAGCCTCTTGTACCGGCAGAGGCAGCCTCAGTATATGGCAGATTTTCAACGCACCCGCCAAAGCGCACAGTAGCGCCATGAACGCATTTGCAGACTTCTATCAAAACCTCGGCTTGGCTCTGTCCCTGCTGGTCATCGCCACTTTCATCATGGCCGGGCTGGTCAAAGGCGTAATCGGCCTCGGTCTGCCCACCGTCGCCATGGGCCTGCTCGGTCTGGCTATGGCGCCGTCACAGGCAGCCGCGTTGCTGATCATTCCGGCGACGCTGACCAATGTCTGGCAACTGGCGTTCGGCGGGCATCTGAAAGGGCTGCTCAAACGCCTGTGGCCGCTGTTGTTGATGATCTTCCTCGGCACCGCCGTCGGCACGTTGTCGATCGGCATGGCAGGCGGGCATTGGGTGGTGCGTGGGCTGGGCGCGGCGTTGCTGCTGTATGCATTGAGCGGGTTGCTGCTGCCGACGCTGCAGGTCAATCCTCGGCATGAACCGTGGCTGGGTCCGCTGTGCGGGCTGATCACCGGGGTTATCACTTCGGCCACCGGTGTGTTCGTGATTCCGGCGGTGCCGTACCTGCAGGCGCTGGGTTTGAGTCGCGATGAGCTGGTGCAGGCGTTGGGTCTGTCGTTCACCGTGTCGACCCTGGCGCTGGCCGGCGGCCTGTTCTGGTGCGGCGCACTGGGCAGTGGCGAATTGAGTGCGTCGCTGCTGGTGCTGATCCCGGCGATGCTGGGCATGGGGTTCGGCCAATGGTTGCGTCAGCGCATCAGCGCTGTGCTGTTCAAGCGGGTGTTCTTTATCGGACTGGGCGCACTCGGCGCCCATCTGCTGATCAGCGGCTAGCCGACGAGGCGCTGAGCATGTCGATCCGACGGATATCGAAATCACGCTCCAGATACGTCATGCGGTTGTCGAAAAAATCGCGCATGTGCGGCAGGTTCGAATGCACGTCGAGGTGCGCCTGGCTTTCCCAGATCTCGTAGAAGATGAACAGCGTCGGGTCTTCCTTGTCGCGCAGCATGTGGTACTCGATGCAGCCTGGCTCGGCGCGGCTCGGCTCGACATAGGCGCGAAACAGCGCTTCGAAGGCCTCGGCTTTTTCCGGGCGGGTCTTGGCATGCAGGATGAAACCGTGGCGTTCACTCATCAAAACAACTCCTCAAATGCAGATGGCCGGGAATGCTATTGCAACAATCGGCATTCGATTCGTGCTTTTTGATCAAATGTATTTTGCGCCGACGCGGCTTATTCCGCGCGAGATGGATGGTTAACCTGCCGCCATTCGTTTTCCCATCTTTCTCCAGCCCAATGGCTGCGCGAGGCGTTCCGATGAAAAAAGTGTTGTTGCTCAATGGTGGCAAAAAATTCGCTCACTCCGACGGTCGTTACAACGCCACCCTGCACGAAACCGCGCTGAGCGTGCTGGATCGTGGCGGTCTGGATGTCAAAACCACGTTCATCGACGAGGGTTACGACGTCGCTGAAGAAGTGGCCAAATTCCTCTGGGCCGACGTGATCATTTATCAGATGCCGGGCTGGTGGATGGGCGCGCCGTGGACGGTGAAAAAGTACATCGACGAAGTCTTCACCGAAGGCCACGGCAGCCTCTATGCCAGCGATGGTCGGACCCGTTCCGATGCGTCGCAGAAGTACGGCAGCGGCGGTCTGATTCAGGGCAAGCAGTACATGCTGTCGCTGACCTGGAACGCGCCGCAGCAGGCGTTTGACGACCCGAGCGATTTCTTTGAAGCCAAAGGTGTGGATGCGGTGTATTTCCCGTTCCACAAGGCCAACGAGTTCTTGGGCATGAGCGGGTTGCCGACGTTCCTGTGTGTGGACGTGATGAAGCGCCCGAACATCGAGAATGATGTGGCGCGGTATGAGCAGCATCTCAAGCAGGTATTTGGCCTCAAGGCTTGAGGTGATTTCATGTGGTTACGGTTGTAACTGTGGTGAGGGTTTTAAATGTGGTGAGGGGATTCATCCCCGATGGGTCGCGCAGCGGCCCCCGATCTTGATCTCGAAAAGCGGGGCCTGCTGCGCAGTCCATCGGGGATAAATCCCCTCGCCACAGGGGTGTTCTCTCTCCACAATGGATTTTGTGCAGTCGATCAATAAGGGACACCCGTGAAAGCCAGATCCGATGAGTTGCAGATTTTCGTCTGCGTGATCGAATGCGGTTCGATTTCCGCCGCTGCCGAGCAGGTCGGCCAGACCCCTTCGGCGGTCAGCCGCACACTGTCGCGGCTGGAAGCCAAGCTCGACACCACGCTGATCAACCGCACCACGCGGCGCATGGACCTGACCGAGGAGGGCAAGTATTTCTTCGAGCAGGCCAAGCTGATTCTCGATCAGATGGACGCCCTTGAAGAGCGACTGTCCTCACGCCAGCAAACCCCGTCCGGGCGCCTGCGAATCAACGCCGCGTCGCCCTTCATGCTGCACGCCATCGTGCCGTACATCGACGAATTCCGTGGCCTGTACCCGGACATCCAGCTCGAACTCAACAGCAATGACCTGATCATTGACCTGCTGGAACAAAGCACCGACGTCGCCATCCGTATCGGCACTCTTGCCGACTCGACGTTGCATGCGCGCTCACTGGGTTGCAGCCCGCTGCTGATCGTCGCCAGCCCGGCGTATCTGGAAAAGCACGGCGCGCCGCAGCAGGTCGCCGACTTGAGCGAACACACCCTGCTTGGCTTCACCCACAACGAAGGCCTCAATCAGTGGCCGCTGCGTTACGTGCATGGTGACCGTTGGCCGATCACCCCGGCGATCAGCGCTTCCAGCGGCGAGACCGTGCGCCATCTGGCGCTGGAAGGGCAGGGCATTGCCTGCCTGTCGCACTTCATGACCATCGACGACATTCGCGCCGGGCGCCTCAAGGTGCTGCTGGCGGAATTCAACAGCGGTTATCGCCAGCCGATCAACGCGGTGTACTACCGTAACTCGCAACTGGCGCTGCGCATTCAGTGCTTCCTCGACTTCATCCAGAGCAAACTTGCGGCCTACGCCAGCGCCGATTTCAAGGGTTGATTCGTGATCCCTGCGCAACAGTGATTTGGGCGAGGGCGGGTTTTTCCATCGGAGTGACCGGTCGATACTCGCTGCATCACTTATTCACGCAGGGAGTTTCTCCATGAACGTATTCATCACCGGCGCTGCCGGGTTTATCGGCGGCTCGATCGCTACCGGTCTGGTTCAGGCCGGGCACCGTGTCACGGGCCTGGTGCGCAGCGCCGAACAGGCCGATGAGCTGAAAGCTTTGGGCATCACCCCGGTGATCGGCACCCTCGAAGACAGCACATTGCTGGCTGAACAGGCCCGCGCCGCCGATGCGGTGATCAACGCCGCCAGCAGCGACCATCGCGGTGCTGTCGAAGCGTTGCTCGGTGCCCTGCGCGGTTCGAACAAAGTGTTCCTGCACACCAGCGGTTCGAGCATCGTCGGCGATGCCTCGGGCGGCAAGTCCAGCGATGTCATCTACTACGAAGACAACCTGCCGGAGCCCACCGTCGACAAGGCTGCCCGTGTGGCGATCGACAACCTGATCCTCGCCGCCGCGAAGGACGGGGTGAACTCGGCGGTGATCTGCAACACCCTGATCTATGGCCACAGCCTGGGCGTCAATCGCGACAGCGTGCAGTTGCCGCGCCTGCTCAAACAAGCACGCAAAAGTGGTGTGGTGCGCCATGTCGGCACTGGCCAGAACATCTGGTCCAACGTGCACATCGACGACGTCGTCGCCCTGTACCTGCTGGCGCTGACCAAAAACGTCCCGGGCACTTTCTACTTCGTCGAAAGCGGCGAAGCGTCGTTCATTGACATGACCACTGCCATGGCCGAAGCGCTGAATCTCGGCGAGCCACAAGACTGGCCGCTGCAAGACGCCGAAGCCGAGTGGGGTTACGAAATGGCCAACTACGGCCTTGGCTCGAACAGTCGCGTACGCGGCAAACACGCTCGTGAACTGCTGGGCTGGGCGCCAAAGCGTACGTCGGTGGTGGAGTGGATTCGTAACGAGATGGTGTGAGTTCACGCTGCACCGCGTGAAGCCATTCGCGAGCAAGCCCGCTCCCACAGGTTAACCGCATTCTGGCTGACGGAATGCGATCAACCGGTGGGAGCGGGCTTGCTCGCGAAAGCGGTGGAACAAAAACAGAAAAGTTGAATGGCACGCCGTCATCGTCCGTTTTTTTGTCCCGGTAAACCCCCGCAAATACGCCGCATGCCAGTGGAATTTAATTTTTAGCGGGGACTTCGCCGGGTGCTCGGGAAATTACCGGCTAGGCTGCTACCGCGATGAAACGAGGACGGCTGCGATGGATGTCGCCCTCCACGTGTTGCAGGCATGAGGCCCGTGCAGCACGGCACCGCCCATGGAGTTTTCTGGCAAAAGGAATTTGCGATGGCGAGACACATTGATGCCTTCTCGTAAAGGCGTATTCCCCCGGCGGACCTACATGAATCCGCGATCTCTCGATGAGTAATGGTCGGCCATGACGGCCGGCATCTGTCATTGACTCTGGTTATTGCATTGCACGCTACGCGCGTGGGCGAAGCCGTCACCTCAATTGGCGAAAACAAGGAATAGTTATGATCATTTTGGGTATTACAAACAATGATTTGGCGGGTGCTTGCCTGGTACGTGATGGTCAGATTCTTTCAGCGGTCAGTGAAGAGCGCTTCACCCGCATCAAGGATCATAAAATCTGGCCGGCCAAGTCCATCGAGTTTGTGTTGAGCCAGGCCGGCGTGTCGCTGGAAGACGTCGATCATGTCGCCTATGGATGGAACGCCGGTTTCAGTGCCGACAAACATCTGGCGTTGTACTTCGATCGCATCGTCGAGGAAGTCCGGAGCAACCCCCAGGGCCTTGCGCAGTTCCGTCAGCGTGTGACCGATGAAATCAACAACGACAAGGCCAAGCGCGGCGAATTCGACCAGTTCATTGTCGACAACGGTCTGCAAGGCAAGGCGTACTACATTGATCACCACGAGTGCCATGCGCTCGGTGCCTATGTCTGCTCGCCATTCGAGGACGCGTTGACCCTGACGTGCGACGGACGCGGCGACTTTCAGTCGCTGACCGTCACCTGGTACAGCCCGTCAGAAACCACGGTGCTGCAACGCGAAACCAGTGTCGACAGCCTCGGTTATTTCTACGGCCGGATCACCCACCTGCTCGGTTACAAACCCAACCGCCACGAAGGCAAGGTCACCGGTCTGGCCGCATTCGGCGATCCGCAGAAACTGCTGGGCGTAATGCAGCAGATGATCCGTTTCGAAGACGGCCGCATCAAGGCGCGCTGCGGCGATATGTTCCTGCCGTCCTACAACACCTACAGCGAGCCGCTGGAAACCCTGTTTGCCCGGGAAACCCCCGAGGACATCGCCGCCGCTGTACAGCGTCACAGCGAAGACCTGCTGGTGGCCACCGTCAGCCATCATCTGGCCCAGCGCGGCAGTGCCAACCTGTGCCTGGCCGGCGGCGTGTTTGGCAACGTCAAACTCAACCAGCGTCTGCGTGAGATCCCGGGCGTCAAAGACGTCTACGTGCTGCCGTGCATGGGCGATGGCGGCCTGGCACTGGCTGCTGCGGTCGGTACCGCGTACCTGGAAAACGGCACCCGCTTCAAGAATCCGTCAATGATGCTTGGCCCGGAATCGCGCAGCGTTTCGCAGAACATCAACCTGATCAATCGCGACTACCCTGAACTCGGTTATCACACGCCGTCGAACATCATCGAGGTGTTGACCGAGGCCCTGACGGAAAATCAGGTGCTGGGCATGTTCAAGGGCAAGATGGAGTTCGGCCCGCGTTCGCTGTGCAACCGCAGCATCGTCTATCACGCGCAGGATGCCGAGGTGAACGACTGGCTCAACAAACGCATGCACCGCACCGAGTTCATGCCGTTCGGCCCAGTCACCGCCATTGAGCAAGCACCGGCCTGCTACGTCGGTTGGGACGAGGAGCAAGTGGCCGCCGATACCATGACCATGACCTACGACTGCCATCCGCAATTTCGCGAGGCAAGTCCGGCCGTGGTGCACATCGACGGCACCGCGCGCCCGCAGATCATTCGCCCGCAGAGCGACCCGTTCATGCATCGCCTGCTGACGGCCTGGCACCAGAAAACCGGTCAGGCAGCCTTGATCAACACCTCGTTCAACCGCCATGAAGAACCGATCGTGTGCTCTTCCCAGGACGCACTGGATGCGCTGAAAGAAGGCATGGTCGATCTGGTGGTCATGAGTGAATCGCTGATCGTCTGGCGCAAGGGCAAAAACAGCTTCACTCAGCAACGCTTCGAATAAACGGATGGTATGCAGGGCTCCCCGGGAGCCCTGCTTCAGGAGTACCGGGCGTATGGTTGACGAATGTATTTAATCTTTTTCGGGTTCTTTGCGGCGGAAGGGATCATCTATCCGTTCTGGCCGACCTGGCTGGATTCACTGGGTTTCAGTGCCAGTGAAATCGGTTTGCTGATCGCCGCAGCGTATTGGCCGCAGGTGGTGACCGGGGTGCTGATCACCTATGTGGCCGACTGGCGGGTGGATCAGTTGCGGCTCGCCGCTGTTTTGAGCGTTACCGCCGCGTTGTGTACGTTGCTGTTCTACTTCATCCCGGCGCACTTATGGATGTTCGTGTGCTTGAGTGTTCTGTTTGGCGGGCTGTGGATGGTGGTGTTGCCGCTGTCCGAGTCCTATCTGCTCAAGCGCGACAAACTGGCCCTGCAGAATTACGGTTGGGTGCGGGCGGTAGGCTCATCGGCCTTTATCCTGACCTCGACCCTCGGTGGTTTTCTGTTTGCGCAGTACAGCCAGTCGTGGGTGCCGCTGGTGATCGCAGCGAGCATGTTGATCACCGCCGTGGCGTGTCTGCGCCTGAAGCGCCAGGTGGCGCGGGCGCATCTGGCGCCGCCCGGCCCGGCGCGCAAACGGCCGGACTGGAAAGCGCTGTTGGCACACAAAAGCCTGCTGATCGCGATTGCCGCCGCCAGCTTCATTCAGTTGAGCCACACCCTGTACTTTTCCACGGCTTCGATCGGTTGGGGAGTGAAGGGCTTCTCTTCCTCAGCGATTGGCATGTTCTGGGCGGTGGCGGTGATTGCGGAAATCACCTGGTTCGCGCTCTCTAACAAGGTCCTGGCGTTTTGCGCGCCGTTGTCCCTGGTGATGTTTTCCAGTGTCTGTGCGGCACTGCGCTGGGCGCTGTTTTCCAACAGCGACGCGGTGTCGCTGATCCTGCTGGGGCAGTGTCTGCACGCGCTGAGCTTTGCCGCCTACCACGCGGCGATCATGCGCTTTATTCGCGACCAGGCACCGCAGGATATTCAGGTCTTTACTCAAGGGGTTTATTACTCCCTGGCGGTGGCGTTGCCCATGGGCCTGGCCACACCTTTCGCCGGCTACCTGTACCAGACCCGGCCGCAGTGGTCCTACTACGTGATGGCGCTGTTCGCGTTGGTCGGAACGGTGCTGGCGTTCATTGCTCATCAGAAAATGCGAAGTTCAACTCATGGCTCAACAAACGTTTACAGCCGTCTGCTTTGATATGGACGGCGTGCTCATTCAGTCCCGCGAGGTGATTGAACACGCCTGGACCACCGTGGCGCGCCAGTACGGGATCAGCGTCGATCAGGCGTTCATTGACGAGCACATCCACGGCCGCCCCGGTGGTTACACCCTCAAGACCTTGTTTGCCGAGTTCGACGAAGCACAGCGGGTGGCGATCAAGCGTGAAGTCGACGCCATCGAGCAGGTGACGAACTGTGCGCTGGTGCCGGGCGTCGCGGCGTTGATCGCCCGACTCCGCGAGCACGCCGTGCCCTTGGCGCTGGTCACCAGCAGTTGGCGGGCGCGGGTCGGGCACGTTCTGCAGCAACACGACCTGACGTCGGCGTTCGACAGCATCATCTGCCGCGACGACGTACGCAGCGGCAAACCGGCCCCCGATCCCTATCGCCTGGCGGCGGCACAACTGGGTCGGCAAAGTGATGAATGCCTGGTGTTCGAAGACTCTGTCAGCGGCGTGCAGTCGGCGGTCAGCAGCGGTGCGCTGTGTATCGGTATTGGCGACGACCCGACGCTGACCGCGCATGGCGCCGCAGGTGTGTATGCCGATTTCACTCGGCTTGCGCTTAGGCTCGACGGCAGGGGCGCCCACGGTTATGCCGATGGAGCGCTGTTCATCAACGCGCACCCGACCCAGAGGTTTGCCCGGTCATGACATTGACGTTGCAGCACGCCAGCGTGCTCTGGAAATTCCTCGGTGCGGGGCGCCAACACAGCGCTTGTGAATTGATTGTGGTCTGCGGCTCCTACGACCTGCGGGTCTGCGATTACGCTTGCCAACTGTTGAAAGACGGCGTGGCACCCCACCTGTTGTTCACCGGCAATACCGGCAA
Organism: Pseudomonas sp. FW305-3-2-15-E-TSA4; assembly: GCF_058787295.1. NCBI lineage: Bacteria > Pseudomonadati > Pseudomonadota > Gammaproteobacteria > Pseudomonadales > Pseudomonadaceae > Pseudomonas > Pseudomonas sp. FW305-3-2-15-E-TSA4. The sequence continues at coordinate 26,567 of NZ_JBYSZP010000012.1, forward strand.
CTGGACCAGGCATTTGTGGGAACGCTCCGAAGCCGATATTTTTGCCCAACGCGCCTTGGCGCAAGGGGTGACGGCGCAGCAGTTCACCCTGGAAACCCGCGCGACCAACTTCGCCGAAAACATCGCGTTTGCCCGAGCGATGTTTCCCGACGTGCGTCGTGCGACGTTTCTAACCAAACCCAATTCGATCCGGCGCGTGGCGTTGACCCTGCCCGTGCAGTGGCCCGGACTGGAAGCCTTTGTGGATGCGCCGTCGTTCGATTTTCCTGATGACGTCAGCAACCTGATCGGGGTGCTGGGCCTGATCGACGAAATGGTCGGCGATGTGCACCGCATCATGGTTTACCCTGCGTTGGGTTTTCAGGTCGAACAGGCGATCCCCGAAGAGGTTCAGGTAGCCTGGCGGTATCTGGTGGAGCAAGGCTTCGATCACCATTTGATCAAGGGCAGGAGTTGACGCTGACTCCCGCCGGGAGACAGACATGCAGTACGACACGCTGATCCGCAACGCCACCGTCATTGATGGCAGCAACACCCCCGGCTACCGCGCCGATGTGGCGATTCTCAACGGGCGCATCGAACGTATCGGCGACCTGCATGATGCCCGCGCCACGGAGGAAATCGACGCCGCCGGCCGCGTGCTCGCCCCAGGCTTCATCGACGTGCACACCCACGATGACACCGTGGTCATCCGCCAGCCGCAGATGCTACCCAAGCTCAGCCAGGGCGTGACCACGGTGATTGTCGGCAACTGTGGGATCAGCGCCTCGCCGGTGAGTTTGAAAGGCAATCCGCCGGACCCGATGAACCTGCTCGGTACCGCAGCGGCGTTCGTCTATCCGCGCTTCAGCGATTATCGCGCCGCCGTCGAAGCGGCGAACACCACGCTGAACGTCGCCGCACTCGTCGGTCACACCGCACTGCGCAGCAATCACCTCGACGACCTGTTGCGCACCGCCACGCCTGACGAAATCGCCGCGATGCGCGAGCAGTTGCGTGAAAGCCTTGAAGCCGGCGCGCTCGGTTTATCCACAGGCCTGGCCTACGCCAGCGCCTTTAACGCCTCCACCGACGAAGTGAAGCAACTGACCGAAGAACTGACCGCATTTGGCGCGGTGTACACCACCCACCTGCGCAGTGAGTTCGAGCCGGTGCTGGAGGCGATGGAGGAAGCGTTCAGCATCGGCCGTCACTCACAATCCCCGGTGATCATTTCCCACCTCAAATGCGCCGGTGTCGGCAACTGGGGGCGTAGTCCGCAGTTGCTCGCATCGCTGGAAGCAGCGGCGAAAACCCAGCATGTGGGCTGTGACTGCTATCCCTACGCGGCGAGCTCTTCGACGCTGGATCTGAAGCAAGTCACCGATGCCCATCGCATCACCATCACCTGGTCGACGCCGCACCCCGAAGTCAGCGGTCGCGACCTGATCGACATCGCCGCCGAATGGAACGTGCCACTGCTCGAAGCCGCCAAGCGCCTGCAACCGGCGGGCGCGGTGTACTACGGCATGGACGAGGCCGATGTACGAAAAATCCTCGCGCATCCACTGTCGATGGTCGGGTCTGACGGACTGCCGGAAGACCCATTCCCGCATCCACGCCTGTGGGGCGCTTTCCCACGAGTGCTCGGCCATTTCAGTCGCGATCTCGGGTTGTTTCCGCTGCACACGGCGGTACACAAGATGACCGGCCTGTCGGCGGTGCGGTTTGGCTTGAAAGAGCGCGGCGAGATTCGCGAGGGGCACTGGGCTGATCTGGTGCTGTTCGATCCGGCGACGGTGCGCGATGTGGCAGATTTCGCTGATCCGCAGCGGGCGGCGCAGGGGATTGATGGGGTGTGGGTCAATGGTGTGTTGAGTTATCGCGACGGGCAGGCGAATGGTCGCCGGGAAGGGCGGTTTCTGGCGCGGGACGGGGATTTGCGCAACAACTTTCGCTGACGTTTCGCGGAGTGCGTCACAGTGGTGGCACATTGCAATTAAAGAAAGCCACCGCCAAGCCGAATTGCTGACATCCAGCCCGTCTACACTTTTGGGCCAAACAAGTCAGGGAGCACCCCATGAGCTTCGGCAAAACCACCCCGATCCTGCGGATCTTCGATGAAGCCAAGGCGTTGGAGTTTTACGTCGACTTCCTCGGTTTCAAGATCGACTGGCAGCATCGTTTCGAAGCGAACTTCCCGCTGTATCTGCAGGTGTCCCGTGGCGAGTGCGTGCTGCACCTGTCCGAGCATCATGGCGATGCGACGCCTGGCTCGGCGTTGCGCATCGAGACCGATGAGCTGGAGGCGTTCCAGCAGCAACTGGTGGCCAAGGACTACAAGTTCTCGCACCCACAGATTCAGGCGATGCCGTGGGGCAGTCAGGACATGACGATTGCTGATCCGTTTGGTAATCGGTTGGTGTTTACCAACGCTATCAGTGTTTGAGCTGAGAAGAGCCCCTCACCCTAACCCTCTCCCAGAGGGAGAGGGGACTGACCGAGGTGTCTTGCGCTGTACATCGACCTGAATGATCCGCTGCGATTGTGCATTCACAGCAGCATTTTCAGGTCGGTGTGTCTCGCGAGCATCCCTCGATCGGCCCCCTCTCCCTCCGGGAGAGGGCTGGGGTGAGGGAAAAAGATTCACGCCATACAAAAAAGCCCGCTGCCAAACCACTAAGGTTTTGCCGCGGGCTTTTTCGTTATTCGATCGGCACTAACTGATCCAGCACCCGATTGACGGCGATTTCCGCCACCATCACCACCTGAGCGATGCCTTGCAGGGTCTTGCGGTGCGAGCCTTCCAGTAGCCCGGCGAAGTCGTTGAGCATCACGGTGGCCGAGCCGAGGGATTCGCAGGCGTCGGCCAGCAACGGTTCGGTGCCGCTGGCCGGATTGGCCATGTAGAGACGATTGGGCTGGTACGGGGTGGCCATGATCGCGGGCCTCGGTGGGCCGAGGTAGTGGTCGAGGGCGCGCTCGGCGGCTTCGTGGAATTTCCTTGATTCGGGGGATTCATAGGGGGAGGCCGCGTCGGTGGGCGGCGGGTTGGGCGTAACTTTGAACATGATTTTGGGTCCTGAAGTAGGAGCCATCACCGCTTCTCTACTAATAAGAAGAGGTGGCAGCTGTGCGCAGGTTAGTAGACCGGGGACCCAGGGAACCGGCGCGCTCGAAAGCGCCCTGCGCACAGCCACCATAGAGCGCAGACGGAAAATGCCTGACTGTTTGATGTGCAATGCACCCTGGAAGAACCTCGGGCTACTAAACCCGATCACTGGAAATCAGTGACGGACTCAAGTTACCGACGGCCTCCGGGGCGCACAAGCCGGCGGATTCTGGCGTAGCCGTAGGCAGTGGCGCAAGGATTTGTAGGCAGTAGGGCGTAACACTGAGTGTCTTTAAACACGGGGGTTGCAGTGGGTTTATTGGGTTGCTGAAATTGAGGAATTGTCTGTCGGGTTTTTGGTGTGGCCACTGGCGCCTTCGCTGGCAAGCCAGCTCCCACAGGGTTATGTGCGAGCCGCAGATTTTGTGTACGACCCGGTCACTGTGGGAGCTGGCTTGCCAGCGATGAGGCCAGAATAATCACCCGCGATGCATCTGCCGAAACTCCCCCGGCGGCATCCCGCGCCTGCTCTTGAACGTGCGATGAAACGACCGTGGTTCGGTAAACCCCAGATACTGCGCAATGTCCTGAATCGGCAAGGTGCTGTTGAGCAAATAATGCTCGGCCAGCTCCTGACGCAAGTCATCAAGAATCTGCTGATACGACGTCCCCGCCTGATGCAACTGGCGCTGCAACGTGCGCACCGACACCGCGAGCTGCTCGGCCACCTGTTCCTTGCGCGGCAAGCCTTCCTTGAGCAACTGGCGCAGGATGCTTTTGACCCGTTGTTCCAGCGATGCATCCTCCAGCGTCGCCATCAAACCCATCGCGTGCTCTTCCAGGGTACGCAGCAATTGCGCATCGGCCTGGCGCAGCGGCAACTGCAGATACGCCAGTGGCACGATCAGCGCTGAATAGGCCTGCTCGAACAGCACCGGGCAATCGAAAAACGCCTCGTACTGCGCCTGGGTAGCGTCTGGCGGGCACGGATGTTCCAGCCACACGGCGGCGGGTGACATCTGTGTGTCGGCGATCCAGCGTGCATATTGCAGCCAGGAGCCGAGGACGTTTTCCACCAGATGCCGGCGAATCCGCGGACGCTCGTAGCGGCAAGTCCAGATCAGATGCACGTGGCCGTCCTGCACTTCGGCGCGGCTGACGCCCATGTCGCCCACCAGTTTTTCGAACGGCATGATCCGGCTCATGGCATCGCCCAGGGTCGCGCAGTTCATGGTGATGTAACCGAGCACGCTCCAGGAATTGGGCAGGACGAAATTGGCCGCGTTGAGACCAAACAGCGGATCGCCCGAGTGCTCGCAGAAATAATCGAGCAGGCGTTCATGGGTTTCGCCCGGCAGGCGCAGGCTGTTGTCGCTCAGTTGCTGCGCCTGCAATCCGGCTGCCGCCAGCGCCGGCTCGATGGCCATGCCCAGCTGCTCGGCATGGCGCACGTATTTGAGCAGCGGCGGAACCGAGGTGAAGCCGAGCGATTGCATGATCCGAATCCCTTGATCAAGGCCTGCGTGAGCGAATGAATGGCTGAAAGGTAATTTGAAACCCCGACTAAAGTAAATGGCTGGCACTTGCGCGACGTTTGACTCAATTGGCTACTCGAACTGGCCGGATGCGACCGTGACACTTTGCGGCCGCTGACTAGTATGGAGGCCTGCCACATCACTGATCAGACTGCATAAGAAGGACACACGCATGCGACGCTGGAACGGCTGGGGAGAGGCAACAACGGTGTTCGAGCTGCCGGCTCAGGGCGTGAGTTTTCTCCATGAACGACTGGGGGCCGGGCACGTGTTGCCCGATGCCACACTGGAGTCGGCATTGGCACGGGTGCCGCTTTCGCGGCTGGCGGCGCACGCCTTGTACAGCGTCGACCCCCACGACCGTCTGCTGCACGCCCGGGGCCAGAGCCTGCCGGATTGGCTGGCGTTGCGCGAAGGTGCGCTGGGTAACTATCCCGATGCGGTGGCGTTTCCCGAAACTGCCGAACAGATCCGCCAGTTGCTGGCCCTTGCCCATGAGCAGGACCTGTGCCTGATTCCCTACGGCGGCGGCACTTCGGTGGCCGGGCACATCAACCCGCCGGATTCGGCGCGGCCGGTGGTGACCGTGTCGCTGGCGCGGATGAATCGCCTGATTGACCTCGACGAGCATAGCCAACTGGCGACGTTCGGCCCCGGTGCCAGTGGTCCGCAGGTGGAAAGTCAGCTGCGCGCTCGCGGCTACACGCTGGGGCATTTCCCGCAGTCGTGGGAGCTGTCGACGCTGGGCGGTTGGGTGGCCAGTCGCTCCAGCGGTCAGCAGTCGTTGCGCTACGGGCGTATCGAGCAATTGTTCGCTGGCGGCACCCTGGAAACTTTCGCCGGGCCCTTGGAAATTCCGACGTTCCCAGCTTCGGCGGCGGGGCCTGATCTGCGCGAAGTGGTGCTCGGTTGCGAGGGTCGTTTCGGGATCATTTCCGAGGTCAAAGTGCGAGTCAGTCCGCTGCCTGCTGATGAACGTTTTTACGGAGTGTTCCTGCCCAGTTGGAGCAAGGCGCTGCAAGCGATCCGCCAATTGGCGCAGGCGCGGGTGCCGCTGTCGATGCTGCGCCTGTCGAACGCGGTGGAGACCGAAACCCAACTGGCGCTGGCCGGGCATCCGCAGCAGATCGCCTGGCTGGAAAAGTATCTGAACCTGCGCGGTGCCGGTGAAGGCAAGTGCCTGCTGACCTTCGGCGTGACCGGCAACCGTCGGCAAAACGCGCTGTCGCTGAGCCAGGCGCGCCAGCATCTGAAAGCCTTCGGTGGCGTGTTTACCGGTACGTTGCTCGGCAACAAGTGGGCGCAGAACCGCTTCCGTTTCCCCTACCTGCGCGAGAACCTGTGGAACGCCGGTTACGTGGTCGACACCCTGGAAACCGCCACCGACTGGAGCAACGTCGACCACCTGCTCAACCTGATCGAAAACAGCCTGCGCGATGCCTTGGCGGCGCAGGGTGAGCGGGTGCATGTGTTCACCCATCTGTCCCACGTCTACGGCGAAGGCTCGAGCATCTACACCACTTACGTGTTTCGCCCGGCGGCGGATTATCCGGCGACGCTGGCGCGCTGGCAGGCACTCAAGCACGCGGCCAGCCAGACCATCGTCGACAACCACGGCACCATCAGCCACCAGCACGGGGTCGGCAAGGATCACGCGCCGTACCTGCCGCGCGAGAAGGGTGCGCTGGCGATGGACACTTTGCAGGCGCTGAGCAGGCACTTCGATCCGGCCGGGCGCCTCAACCCCGGCACGCTGTTGCAGGAGTGACGGCCATGCACCCGGACTGGAACGCCGCGTGGCGCCAGCAAACCTTGCCGACATTGGCCGACGCAAGCTGGGATCTGATCGTCATCGGCGGCGGCATCAGCGGTGCCGGAATTCTGCGCGAAGCGGCACGGCGTGGCTGGCGTTGTCTGCTGCTGGAGCAACGGGATTTCGCTTGGGGTACCTCCAGCCGATCGTCGAAAATGGTCCACGGCGGTTTGCGTTACATCGCCAAGGGCCAGTGGCGGCTGACCCGTGATTCAGTGCGCGAGCGCCAGCGCCTGCTCGATGAAGCGCCGGGGCTGGTGGAGCCGATGAGTTTCATGATGCCGCACTATCGCGGCGGCTTTCCCGGGCCGCGTGTGCTCGGTGGCTTGTTGTCGGTTTACGACGCGTTGGCGGGACGGCGCAGCCATCGTTTTCATGACGCGCAGCAACTGCGTTTTCTGGCGCCGGGGGTGAAGGAAAATCACCTGCTCGGCGGCACCTGTTTTGTCGATGCGCTGACCGATGACGCACGGCTGGTGATGCGCGTGTTAAGCGAAGCGCGAGCCGATGGCGCGGTAGTGCTCAACGGGGTGCGCGTCGAACATTTGCTGCGCGAAAACGGTCGGGTGTGTGGGGTGCAGATCGAGGACTGCGAAGCGGGTGGATCGCTGCAATTGCGTTGCGGCGTGCTGGCGGTGGCGACCGGGGCATGGGCTGAGCGCCTGCGGTTGCCTGAAGCGCCACGACAGTTGCGCCCGCTGCGCGGCAGTCATCTGCTGCTGCCGGGCTGGCGTTTGCCGGTGGCGCAGGCCTTCACGTTTCTGCATGAGCGCGACCGTCGGCCAGTGTTCGTGTTTCCGTGGGAAGGGGCGACGGTGGTTGGCACCACCGACCTCGATCATCGCGAGAATCTGGATCAGAGCGCGAGCATCAGCGCCGACGAACTCGACTATCTGCTGGCGGCTTGCACGCAACAATTTCCAGGTGCCGAAGTGACGGCGAGCGATGTGCTGTCGACCTGGTCCGGCGTGCGTCCGGTGGTGGGCAGCGCGGCGGGTCAACAGCAAGGCAAGCCGTCGAATGAAACCCGTGAGCATGTGCTGTGGCAGGAGCCGGGTTGCGTCACGTTGGCTGGCGGCAAACTGACGACGTTTCGCCCGCAAGCCGTCGAAGTGCTCAAGGCCTGTGCCGACATGCTTGGCCGCGATTTCGAAGATGATGGCGCAGCGGTTTTTGCCGCCGTAGCGCCACGGCCGATCCCCGGACTCAGCCCGCAACAGTGGCGACGTCTGGCCGGACGCCACGGTCGTGACCTGCCGCGACTGGCGCAACTGATCGCCGAGTTGGGCCACGAAACGGTCGGCAACACCGATACCTTGTGGGCAGAGCTGGCCTTTGCCTGCGAAGCGGAAATGGTGCTGCACCTCGATGATCTGTTGCTGCGCCGTACCCGTCTGGGCCTGTTGCTGGCGCGCGGTGGTGAAGAATATTTCGCTGCCATCCGCCAACTCTGCCAGCCAAGACTGGGCTGGGACGATGCACACTGGCAGCAAGAGCTGCAGCGTTACCGGGCGTTGTGGCAACGCCATCACGGTCTGCCGGATGCCACGCCTTGATGCCCCTTGAAGAGAGCGCCATGGATAACCACTCGAACAAGCGCTACCTGCTGGCGATCGACAACGGCACCCAGAGCGTGCGCGCATTGCTCTTCGATTTGCAGGGCAATCTGCTCGGTAAAGGCAAGGTCGAGTTGCAGGCGTATTACTCGACGCAACCGGGCTGGGCCGAACAGGATCCGGAATATTACTGGACGAAACTCGGCGAGGCCTGCCAGCAGGTGTGGGCGCAAACCGGGATTGATCGCTCGCAGATTGCCGGCGTTTCACTGACCACCCAGCGCGGCACGGTGATCAACGTCGATGCTCAGGGCAAGCCGCTGCGCCCGGCCATTCTGTGGCTCGATCAGCGCCAGAGCGAAGTCGAGGGCGGGATCAAGGGACCATGGGGCTGGCTGTTCAAACTGGTCGGCGCGCAGGCCACCGTGGATTATTTTCGCGCTCAGGCCGAGGCCAACTGGATCGCCCGACATCAACCGGAAATCTGGGCGGCGACCGACAAGTTTTTGCTGCTCTCGGGGTTTCTCACCCATCGTTTGTGTGGGCGCTTTGTCGACTCGGTGGGTTGTTGCGTCGGCTATCTGCCGTTCGACTTCAAACGGTTGAAATGGGCCGCGCCCAGTGACTGGAAATGGCAGGCGCTGGCGGTGCGTCCCGAGCAATTGCCGACCTTGCACAAACCCGGCGAAACCCTCGGCTACATCAGCGCCGAAGCTAGCCGTCACACGGGGATTCCCGAGGGTCTGCCGCTGATTGCCGCGGGCGCTGACAAGGCCTGCGAAGTGGTCGGTGCCGGCGTGGTCGATACGAGCACGGTGTGCCTGTCCTACGGCACCACCGCGACGATCACCAGCACCCGTTCGCGCTATCTGGAAATCGTCCCGTTGATCCCGCCATACCCCTCGGCGGTGCCCGACCAGTACAACTGCGAGGTGATGATTTATCGCGGATACTGGATGGTCAGCTGGTTCAAGAACGAGTTCGGCCTGCGCGAGATGCAGCAGGCCAAAGAGCAGGGCATCGAGCCCGAGCAACTGTTCGATGCGCTGGTGAACGCGGTGCCGCCGGGATCGATGGGGCTGATGCTGCAACCGTACTGGTCGCCGGGGATTCGTGAGCCGGGTGTGGAAGCCAAAGGCGCGATGATCGGCTTCGGGGACGTGCACACCCGCGCGCACATTTACCGGGCGATTCTGGAAGGGCTGGCGTATGCGCTGCGCCAGGGGCTGGAGAACATCGAGAAGCGCTCGAAGGTTTCGATCAAGCGTCTGCGGGTGGCGGGTGGCGGTTCGCAGAGCGATGCGGCGATGCAGCTCACGGCGAATATTTTTGGCCTGCCGGCGGAGCGTCCGCATGTGTACGAAGCGTCCGGGCTGGGCGCGGCGATCTGCTGTGCGGTGGGGTTGGGCTTCTATGCGGATTTCCCCACGGCGATCGCCGCGATGACCCGCGTCGGGACGGTATTCACCCCGCAGCCCGAGGCACAGCAGGTCTATGAGCGTTTGTACAACGAGGTGTACCTGCGCATGTATCGCCAGCTCAAGCCGCTGTACCAGAGCATCCGCAAAATCACCGGTTACCCCGCTTAAAAGTACGGTGGTGATCTCCTGTGGGAGCGGGCTTGCTCGCGAAGGCGGTGTATCAGTCACTGCATGTGCAAACTGACATACCGCCT